>NZ_CALBEX010000532.1 GCF_937889215.1 uncultured Limnohabitans sp. | reverse complement strand
CGATAAGGATGCGCACAGTTTGTTCGCTGCTCTCGGCTTCCTCAATGGCTCGTTTTTCAATACAAGTGCCCACCCTCAAAACTCAACTGCCATGCTGATACTTTTGAACGCCACATCAAAACACCGCTTGTTGAAGAGCATCAAAATCACGGGAGCCGTTGGCATCGCATTGGCCATGCAGGCATGCAGCTCATCAGGCCAACGTCCAGCCAGCCCCGGAGCCAAAAGCCTTCAAAAAACACAATGCATCCGAGAAATTCCAGCGCGTTACCAAACCATCAACAAAAAATCACTGATAGCCCCTGAAACCCCGCGAGAAGAGGTCATTCCGGCCCAATACCAAACAGTGCTGCGATGGGTACTGGAGGAAAACGGGCGGGCGCAATCGCGGGAGATGCCAGCAAAGCAAATCGCCTTGCCCTTCAGATCGGTACAACAGGGACCGCAGGTCACGACCAAAACACGCGCACCAGAAGTTCGAGACATTCCCGTCAAGGTTCACACAGGCACACCCCAAATGGTTTGGCGTCGGGTTTGATGCGAGCGTGACCTGTCTCGACCACTGATTGAAAAGTTGCAGATCGCCCTCGTTTCCGCCGGACAAGATCTCGGAAAGCCGGATGGCAAACTGGGCCAGAAGACGTGGCGCGCCATCCAAAGCTACCAAAACAAGCAAGGACTGGCGGTGGGCATGTTGTCTTTTGAAACACTCCAAGGCTTGGGCGTTTCACACACCAACAGCAACTGATAGCAAACCATCACCCTGGGTGTGGCCAAGCTGTTGGCAGGCTCGCAGAAAGACTTCTGCCAGGGCTTGCCACCCAACCCTCGCCCCACGAACACTGGGATACAGACATGCGTGTTGCCACCGATCGATCATCTGGGTTGTGACAGATAGCCACCAAAAGAGCAGGAAGTCACTTCCTGCTTCTTTGATTTTTCTCTGTTTTTATCACTTCAGTTAATTAGGATTGCAAATTTGTAATTGCCCATAATCCATAATCCATAGTGAAACTCTTCAGTACAACCGTTAGAAATGTCTTTGGTGCTCTCTCTGCGCAAAAGCTTCGCGCAGAGCCAGGCCAATCCATTCACCTGACGGTGGACGGTCAACCCTTTACAGGCCAACAGCACATCAATGGCAAAGCCGTACGACTTGTCCGCAAAGGCCGCACGCTGGAAGTCCAACTGGACGGTCGGACCGTTGCCGTGGTCGAAGATTTCTATGCTGCACCCACCGAAGGTGGCCAGGCCAACACCGCCCAACTGGTGGGCGTCGACCCATTGGCGCTGGACTTGCCCGACACCCTGAGCGCGCAACCCTTGCAAGCTGAGCTGAGCCCCGCGCAGCTGCAGCAGGCGACCACACTGACATATGCCCAGCCCACGAACCCCCTGCACGGCACCCAATGGGCACAGGCCGCGATAGACACCAAGACCGATGCGAGCGCTTCAGACACCAAGACCGATGGGCGCGCGCCAGACTTCAACCCGGTAAACCTTTTGGACTTGATTTCCACATTGGCCCTCGTGGGTGCCGGCTTGTGGGGTAACATAAGTAACAGAACTGATGTCGACCGCACCGGTAACATAAGTAACAGAACTGATGTCGACCGCACCGTCACAGGCCAGTTCATGGCCGGTCCGCTGGTTTCTGGCCACGGCCTCAAAGTCCAACTGTTTCAGGCCGACGGGACGACAACCCTCGGCGAACCGGTGGGTTTGACCGCACAAGGTCAGTTCACCGCCGTGGTCAAAAACTACACCGGTGTGGTCATCGCCAAAATCATCCTCGACAGCGATGCCAGCCCCGACTACCTCGACGAAGCCTTGGGTACAGGCAAAGACCTCAACACTGTCCTCATGGTCGCAGGCGAGCTCACCGCAGGCTCCACCAGCATCACGCTCAACATCAACCCGCTCACCACCGTCGCGGTCGTGAAAATGGGTGCCAACCCCACAGCCGCCAAAGTCGCCGACACCAACACCCAGGTGGCGACAGCCTTTGGCCTGACCGACCCGGCCGGCCTGACCGGCATCAACGTGGTGCCTGCCGTCAGTGGCAGCACCTACGACTCCGCCGATGGCCTGACCCAAGGCGAACTGTACGGCGCCATATTGGCTGCCATGTCGGGCAAGGACCGCGAAAACAGTGGCAACTCCCAAACCACCATTGACCAAATTGCCGCAGGCGTCAGCGGCACCACGCTGAGCCCAAGCGCCCAAGCCATCTTGGTCCAAGGTGCTACCTCGGCAGACACCCAAGTTGCGGGCGACCTGCGCACCGCTCTGGCCAAACAACTGGCGCCGATAGACGCCCTGCCAGCTGACATTTCCAATGTGCAAGTGACGGACTTGACGCCCCTCCGCATGGCCCAACTCAGCAGCGCGCAACTGGCTACACTGACGACAGCACAAGTGGCACAACTGACAGCCAACCAAATCGATGCTTTGAGCCCCGCCCAAATAGCGGCCTTGGGCACAGACCTGTCATCGCTGAGCACTGCGGCCATGGCCAGCATCGACCCCAGCCAAGCGGCTGGGATCACCTCCACCCAGCTCGACAGCTTTGACACGGCAGATATTGCTGCGCTCGCTCCTGCAGCCGTGGGCGGCCTG
>NZ_CALBEX010000531.1 GCF_937889215.1 uncultured Limnohabitans sp. | reverse complement strand
GTTGCCGGCAGCGCGCCCGAACACCAGCAAGTTGAGCAGCGAGTTGGTGCCCAAGCGGTTGGCGCCGTGCACCGACACGCAAGAGCACTCGCCCACAGCGTAAAGGCCGTTGACCACGGAATTGTGGTCCGTGGCGTTTTGTACCACCACCTGGCCGTTGATGTTGGTCGGGATGCCGCCCATTTGGTAATGGATGGTGGGCACCACGGGGATCGGCTCTTTGGTGATGTCGACGTTGGCGAAGTTAACGCCAATCTCGTACACCGACGGCAGACGCTTGTGGATGGTTTCGGCACCCAGGTGGTCCAACTTGAGCATGACGTAGTCTTTGTTCGGGCCGCAGCCACGGCCTTCTTTAATTTCCTGGTCCATGCAGCGGGACACGAAGTCACGCGGGGCCAAGTCTTTCAGGGTGGGCGCATAGCGCTCCATGAAGCGCTCGCCATTGCTGTTGAGCAAGATCGCGCCTTCGCCGCGGCAGCCTTCGGTCAAGAGCACGCCAGCACCGGCCACGCCGGTGGGGTGGAATTGCCAGAACTCCATGTCTTCCAATGGAATGCCAGCGCGCGCCGCCATGCCCAGGCCGTCGCCAGTGTTGATGAAGGCATTGGTGGAAGCCGCGTAAATGCGGCCTGCACCACCGGTGGCCATCAAAACGGTTTTGGCATGCAAGACGTGCAAATCACCGGTTTCCATTTCCAGTGCGCTCACACCCACCACGTCGCCTTCTGAGTCGCGGATCAGGTCCAGGGCCATCCACTCCACAAAGAAGCTGGTTTTGGCCGCGACGTTTTGCTGATACAGGGTGTGCAGCATGGCGTGGCCGGTGCGGTCAGCTGCAGCGCAAGCGCGTTGGACTGGCTTCTCACCGTAGTTGGCGGTGTGGCCGCCAAATGGACGCTGGTAAATCGTGCCATCGGGGTTGCGGTCAAACGGCATGCCCATGTGCTCCAGGTCGTACACGACCTTGGGGGCTTCGCGGCACATGAACTCGATCGCATCTTGGTCGCCGAGCCAGTCGGAGCCTTTGATGGTGTCGTAAAAGTGGTAATGCCAGTTGTCGTCGGACATGTTGCCCAGCGAGGCACCGATACCGCCTTGGGCCGCCACGGTGTGTGAACGGGTGGGGAACACTTTGGAGAGCACGGCCACGTTCAGGCCGGCGCGGGCCAGCTGCAGCGAGGCACGCATGCCCGAACCACCGGCTCCGACGATCACGACGTCAAACTTGCGGGTGGTGATTTTCTCTTTGGTATAGCTCATGGTTTATCTTGATTGGTGTGGTTTCAGCGCAATGACAATGGAGGGCTGACGCGTTACAGACGCCACAGCGCCTGAACAGCCCAGCCGGCACAGCCGACCAGCCAGACGAGGGTGAAGACGTGCAAAGCCAGGCGCACAGCCAAGGGCTTGACGTAGTCCATCCAGATGTCACGCATGCCGACCCAGACGTGGTAAAGCAAAGCGATGATGACGCAGAAGGTCAGCACTTTCATCCACTGGGCTGCAAAAATTCCAGCCCATTCTTCGTAGCCGATGGGGCCAGCAGTCAAGAGCACTTGGGCCAGCAAGACCACGGTAAAAAGGGCCATCAGAACGGCGGTCACGCGCTGGGCCAGCCAGTCACGAAAGCCGTAGCCAGCACCGGTCACGATGCGTTTGGAGCCGTAATTCACGGACGACATAGGTCAGTTTCCTTGTTGTTTTGGGTGAGGGGCGGAGAAATCAGTACAAACCAAACAGCTTGGCGGCCAGCGCGGCGGTCAAGCCCAGGCTCAGCACCAAAGTGGCCACTGCAGAGGATTTGCCGAATTCTTTGGTCACGGCATGGAAAGCGTCCATGTAAATGTGGCGCATGCCGGCAATGAAGTGGTGCAGGTAAGCCCAGATGAGCGCCAGCGCCAACAACTTGAAGAACCAGCCTGGCACAAAACCGACGCCGATACCAAAGGCCGCCGACAGCTTGGCAAACGACACTTCAGAGGTGATGGAGTTGTCAAACAGCCAGATGAACAGGGGCATGAGCAAAAACATCAAGAAGCCGCTGATGCGGTGCAGGATGGAGACAATGCCTGCCGCAGGGAGGCGGTAAGTCGGCAGATCTTTCAGGGCGTTGATGTTGCGGAATTCAGGCCGCTTGCGGGCGAGATCAGTCATTGAGGTACTTTCTGGGTGTAACGCGTTTGTAATGTGGATAACAAGCCGTGAGATTCTATTGCAATGCAGCAAACTGACATGAGCATTTCAGCGACAGTCTTCTACAAGACAATGTGGGCGGGTTCGGGTCAGTTCAAATCATTGCGGTAGTGGTGGGTGTCGGTGCGGTAGAAGCCGCGCCGCAGCTCCATCGGGGTGTCGTTGTAAGTGTAAGCAATGCGCTCCACGCTGAGCAGCGGGGTGTTGGCGGGCCGTTGCAACAATTCCCTTTGGGACTTGTCAGGTAATACAGCCCGGATTTTTTCTTCGGCCCGCACCATGCGCACGCCGAACTCGGTTTCAAACAGGGCGTACATAGGGCCGTGGTAGCCAGCCAGGCGCTCGGCCGTCAGGCCTTTGAAGGGGGTGCCGGGCAACCACAGGTCTTCCAAGATGGTGGGCACATTGGCAAACGAAAGAACTCTTCGCACCTGCAGCACGGTGTCGCCTGAGCGCAAAGCCAGTGCGCGTGCAATCTCGGCGGTGGCGCGTAAGCGTTTGCAGTCGACGATCTCGCGCTGTGCGGGGCCTTCGGTGTTGAGGTCGCCTTGGTCGGGCACCAGTTTTAAAAACCGATACTGCACCTGGTGCTCGGCGTGGGTGGCCACAAAGGTGCCCTTGCCTTGTTTGCGGATCAGCAGGTGCCCGCTGGCCAGCTCGTCGATGGCTTTGCGCACCGTGCCCTGACTGACCCGGTAGCGTGCGGCCAATTCCATTTCACTGGGAATCGACTCGCCGGGCTTCCACTCGCTGGCCTGCAGGCTTTGCAGAATCAAGCCCTTGATCTGCTGGTACAGCGGGCTGAACGCAGGAGTGGCGGCCTGGGATTCGGCAGCGGCAGCGGGGGCGTCGGTGAGTGTCAAAGTGGTGTTCATGGGCGAGAGCTTGACCAATTGGTCAGGTGGCAGTCAGGTGTCAGATCTTATCTTATATAAGACATAAGACAAATTGACGCTTCAGGGTTTTCGCGGGTACACTCGAAAGTTGTTTGCTTGCGCTTTCGGTTTCTCGATGAGGCTGGGTGCGTGGGTCCGGTTCGCCGGACGGCCTTGCCGACATGGATGTTGGCAGCGGACCGCAACGCTTGTTTTCAACACTTCGGAGTTTTCCACCATGAGCAAAAAGCCCGTCCGCGTGGCCGTCACAGGCGCAGCAGGTCAAATCGGTTATGCATTGTTGTTCCGCATCGCCTCTGGCGAAATGCTGGGCAAAGACCAGCCCGTCATCCTGCAATTGCTCGAAGTGCCGGTTGAAGGCCCACAAAAAGCGCTCAAGGGCGTGATGATGGAACTCGAAGACTGTGCATTCCCATTGCTGGTGGGCATGGAAGCCCATGGCGACCCGATGACGGCATTCAAAGATGCCGACTACGCTTTGTTGGTCGGTTCGCGTCCACGCGGCCCCGGCATGGAGCGTGCCGAGTTGCTGGCCATCAACGGTGCCATCTTCACCGCGCAGGGCAAGGCCTTGAACGCTGTGGCTTCTCGTGACGTGAAAGTGCTGGTCGTGGGCAATCCCGCCAACACCAACGCCTACATCGCCATGAAGGCCGCGCCTGACCTCAAGCCCGGTAACTTCACTGCCATGTTGCGTCTGGACCACAACCGCGCTGCTTCGCAAATCGCTGCCAAGACCGGCAAGGCTGTGGCCGACATCGAAAAACTGTGCGTCTGGGGCAACCACTCGCCCACCATGTATGCTGACTACCGCTTCGCCACCATCAATGGCGAGTCGGTCAAGGACATGATCAACGACCAGGAATGGAACGCCAACGTGTTCTTGCCCACAGTGGGCAAGCGCGGCGCGGCCATCATCGAAGCCCGTGGCCTGTCCTCGGCAGCATCGGCTGCCAACGCGGCCATCGACCACATGCGCGACTGGGCCTTGGGCACCAACGGCAAGTGGGTCACCATGGGCATTCCGTCGCAAGGCTGGTATGGCATCCCTAAAGACGTGATGTTTGGCTTCCCTGTCACCTGCGAAAACGGCGAGTACAAAGTTGTTGAAGGCCTCGCCATCGATGAATTCAGCCAGACTTGCATTGACAAGACTCTGAAAGAGTTGACCGACGAGCAAGCTGGCGTGGCTCACTTGATCTGATTCGCTTCAGGCAAAAGCAAGTGAGCCATCCTCGCGACGTACTGTTGGGCGCACAAGCTGGCGGCATTTCGCTGTCGGTTTGTGACCATTACAGCGGCGTCGAATCGAGGATGCGCAAAAGCCTGCAACTGCAGGCCGACATGACGCAAGAGTTCGGCGCTTGCGTTTTTGATGTCACCCTGGATTGCGAAGACGGCGCACCCGTGGTT
>NZ_CALBEX010000530.1 GCF_937889215.1 uncultured Limnohabitans sp. | reverse complement strand
GGGCAGCATTGACGGTGTGGCCCGCGAGGTGGTCAAGGCCCCTGATGTGATCGACTACACCCAGCGCGATAACGTGGCCGAGCGCTTGGTCAAGCGCTTTGGTGTGGCGGTCGGTGAGGGCTCAGTGCGGGCGCTGGGTGCGGGATCGGCCTCGGCTTTGCGCTGAGACCTTCGCCTTCATGGTGTTTCAAGGCCCGATGGCATAGACCGCAGGCGTGTGACCATCAGGGCCTTTCAGGCCCTTTTTCCATTGCGCCACGGTGTGGCTCTGGATGCTGGCCGATGGCAACGTCAGGCCGCTGGCAATGGCCAGTCTGGTGTTGGTCTGCAGGCTTTGCAGCAGACCGCTGAGCATGGCTGCGTTGCGGTAGGGGGTTTCGATCCACAACTGGGTTTGCCCGGTTTTTTGGGCCAAGGACTCGAGTTGCTTCAAGCGTGCAGCGCGTTCACCTGCGTCTTGCGGCAAATAACCCACAAACGCGAAGTTTTGGCCATTGAGGCCACTGGCCGCCAAGGCCAGCAGCAGAGACACCGGGCCCACCAGCGGCAGCACGCGCAAGCCCAAATCGTGTGCACCCCGCACCACAGAACTGCCGGGGTCGGCCACAGCGGGCATGCCCGCTTCGCTGATCAGGCCGACGTCATGGCCTTGTAATGCTGCGACCAGCAAAGGTTTGCCGTCAAAACCCGATTGGTGATCGCCTTTTTTGTGCACATGGCGTGGCAATTCGGTGATGCTTTGTTCGGCCAAGGGCGCAACCAGCGGGTGGGTTTCGCCCACGCGCTTCAAAAATGCCCGGGTGGTTTTGGCGTTCTCGCACACCCAGTGGCGGATGCCTGCAGCCGCAGCCAGTGTGGCTTCGGGTAAGACATCGGTGATGGGGGCTTGTTCCGCGCAGCCAAAGTCCAAGGGCGTGGGCACCAACAACAGGCGGCCTTTGCGGGCGGTGTGTTCAGGGGTGTTCACAGCAGTTTCACTCCGGCTTGGCGCAGCAAGCGTGCCGTGCGGATCAGGGGCAAACCGACCAATGCGGTCGGATCGTCGTTGTCGATGGACGCCAGCAGGGCAATGCCCAGCCCTTCGCTCTTGGCACTGCCTGCGCAGTCATAAGGTTTTTCGGCTTGAAGGTAGGCCTCGATTTCGTCATCGCTCAGGTCCCGAAAGACCACCCGCACTTCGGCCAGTTCCACCTGTTCAAAGCCGGTGGCCAAGCAGACCACCGCCACGGCGGTTTGAAAAATCACGGTTTGGCCGCGCATTTGGCGCAGTTGCTGCACAGCGCGGGCGTGCTCGCCGGGTTTGCCCAAAGGCTGACCGGCCAAGTCAGCCACTTGGTCCGAGCCGATGACCACCGCCTCGGGGTGCAGTGCGGCTACGGCTTGGGCTTTGGCCAAGGCCAAGCGCAGAGCCAGGGCTTTGGGGGCTTCGCCGGGCAAAGGGGTTTCATCCACATCGGGCGCGGTCACGCCAAAGGGGATGCGCAATCGCTCCAGCAATTCGCGCCGGTAGCGCGATGTCGAGCCCAGCACCAGGGCTCGGCTGGCTGAACTGTGGGTGCCAAAAGGGGAGAAAGTGGAGGTCAAAACGCAAACCCAAGTGAAATTCGGATAGGTGATTCTCTTACACTGCAGCCATGGAAAAAAAATTGGACCCCCAACATTTGGATGTCGTGGCGTTTGCCCGCGACGCCGTCAGCTTGAAAGGCCAGGGCCAACTGGTTGGTTGGCCGCGTTTGGCTGAAGAGCAATTTGGCGATGCGCTGGTGGCCGGCCCGGTGGTGTGGCAGTTGCAAGGCCACGGCATCGCGCAGCCGACAGGTGGCGACCAGGTGGGTTTGGACCTGAAGGCCTCGGTGCATTTGCCCATGCAGTGCCAGCGCTGCTTGACGCCGGTGCTGGCGGCGGTTGAAGCCGAACGCTCGTTCCGTTTTGTGGCCGATGAAGCCACGGCGGCGGCACTCGATGACGAGGCGGAAGAGGACATTTTGGTCATCAGTCGCGACTTTGACGCGCTGGCCTTGGTCGAGGACGAGTTGATTTTGTCTTTGCCACTGGTGCCTTTGCACGAGGTGTGCCCAGAGGTGCTGCCCATGTCGGCGGCCGATCCTGAGTTTGAACTGGCCTCTGAGCGCCCCAATCCGTTTGGCGTGTTGGCAGGCCTCAAATCGGACACTTCTAAATAGCAGGGCTTTGAACGCCTTCCAAGAAGCTTTCGCTTAGGCTATAATCAATGGCTTCGCCCAGTTCTGCTGGGAGACATTCCCATCAACCAGAAGCTGCGTTTTCATTTGCGCGGCCTCCCAGCTTCCAAGGAGCCACCATGGCTGTTCAGCAAAACAAAAAATCGCCTTCCAAGCGCGGTATGCACCGTTCACACAACGCCCTGAATGTGCCCGGCATCGCTGTTGAGCCGACCACTGGCGAAACACACCTGCGTCACCACATCAGCCCCAACGGCTTTTACCGTGGCCGCCAAGTGTTGAAAAACAAATCAGAAGCCTGATCGGCGTCAGCCCTTAAGCCTGCACAGGCCCGGCGCTACTTTTAAAGTAGCATCGGGCTTTTTGTTTTTGTGGCCTTTGATATGCTGATTTTTGTTTTGAGTCCAAGGATGTCATGACTTCGCCTACCCCGATCACTGTGGCTGTCGATTGCATGGGCGGCGACCACGGTCCCCGCGTCACGCTGGCGGCTTGCCGACGTTTTTTGTCCACACACCCGGATGCCCGTTTGCTGCTGGTGGGCCGCGCCGAGGACCTGACGGGCTTGACCGATCCCCGGGCTCAGGTGGTGCACGCTTCCGAAGTGGTGGAGATGGACGACCCCTTGGAAGTGGCGCTGCGCAAGAAAAAAGACTCGTCCATGCGGGTGGCCATCGAGCAAGTGCGCGATGGCAAGGCTGCGGCCGCTGTGTCGGCGGGCAACACCGGGGCCTTGATGGCAATTGCCCGCTATGTGCTCAAAACCATGGATGGCATTGACCGTCCGGCCATCGCGGGCCAAATGCCCAACTTTAAGGGTGGCGGCACCACCATGCTCGATCTGGGTGCGAATGTGGATTGCACGGCTGAGCATTTGTTGCAGTTTGCGGTGATGGGTTCGGCTTTGGTTTCGGTATTGCAAAACAAGCCTAACCCCACAGTGGGTTTGCTCAACATCGGTGAAGAAGCCATCAAGGGCAACGAGATCATCAAGAAAACCGGCGAGTTACTGCGATCGGCCAGCCGCTCGGGTGACCTGAACTTTCATGGCAATGTTGAAGGCAATGACATTTTCAAGGGCACCGTGGACATTGTGGTCTGTGATGGTTTTGTGGGCAACGTGGCCTTGAAGGCCAGCGAAGGCCTGGCCACCATGATTGGTGGGTTCTTAAGGAATGAGTTTTCTCGCAACATCTTCACGAAAATGGCGGCCATAGTGGCTTATCCTGTTTTATCTTCTTTTAAAAACCGTGTTGACCACCGTCGTTACAACGGCGCTGCTTTGTTGGGTTTGCGGGGGTTGGTGTTCAAGAGCCATGGCTCCGCCGATGAAATTGCTTTCGAAACGGCCTTGAACCGCGCTTATGATGCAGGCCGGAATCAATTGCTTGACCGCGTTCGTGAACGCATCGCGCATGCCGCCCCTTTGTTGATGGGCACCCATGCCGAGCGGGAACAACCCACGGTCACACCTGTATGAGAATTTACTCCCGCATCTTGGGTACTGGCAGTTACTTGCCAGAAAACCGCCTCACCAATGCCGATCTGGCGGCCGAATTGGCCCTGCAAGGCGTGGAAACATCGGACGAATGGATCGTCGACCGCACCGGCATCCGAGCGAGACATTTTGCGGCTGACGACCAAGGCAGCAGCGATTTGGCGACCGAAGCAGCGCGCCATGCGCTGGCCGCCGCTGGCATCTCGGCCGACGATCTTGACCTGATCATCGTGGCCACATCGACTCCCGACATGGTGTTTCCGTCGGTGGCCACCATGGTGCAAAACAAATTGGGCACAGCAGGCTGCCCGGCATTTGATGTGCAGGCGGTGTGCAGCGGCTTCATTTACGCCCTGACCATCGCCGATGCCATGATCCAGTCGGGCTCGGTGAAGCGCGCCTTGGTCATTGGTTCTGAAGTTTTCAGCCGCATCCTCGACTTCCAAGACCGCACCACCTGTGTGTTGTTTGGTGACGGCGCAGGCGCGGTCATTCTGGAGGCTTCAGACCAGCCTGGCATTTTGGCCACCGATCTGCATGCCGACGGCAAATACAAAGACATCTTGTGCGTACCGGGCCATGTGAACCGCGGCGGTATTTTGGGCGACCCTGTTCTCAAAATGGACGGTCAGGCCGTGTTCAAACTGGCTGTAGGTGTGCTCGAAGACACGGCCCGCGCCAGCTTGGCCAAGGCCAACTTGACCGATGCCGACATCGACTGGCTGATCCCGCACCAGGCCAACATCCGCATCATGCAAAGCACCGCCAGAAAATTGAAAATGAGCGCCGACAAGGTGGTGGTGACGGTGGACCAGCACGGCAACACCTCTGCAGCCTCTATTCCGCTGGCGCTCGACACCGCCGTGCGCGACGGCCGCATCCACCGCGGTCAGACCCTCATGCTTGAAGGCGTGGGCGGTGGTTTCACTTGGGGCTCGGTGCTCCTGCGTTATTGATTCACGATGGCTTTGACAAGCCCGGGTCAGTGATGCGCGACACGCCCCAATTCACTTTCTCGGATTCTTTACAGATACCCAAAATTTGAACATGACCTCATTTGCTTTTGTTTTTCCCGGCCAAGGCTCCCAATCGGTGGGTATGCTGGACGCTTGGGGCGATCACCCCGTGGTGCTCGAAACCCTCAAAGAAGCCTCCGATGCCTTGGGCGAAGACGTGGCCCAACTGATCCACGAAGGCCCCAAAGAAGCGCTGGCCATGACCACCAACACCCAGCCGGTGATGCTGGTTTCGGCAGTGGCCGCTTACCGCGCCTGGCTGGCCGAAGGGGGGGCCAAGCCGTCTGTGGTGGCGGGGCACTCGCTGGGTGAATACAGCGCCTTGGTGGCTTCGGGTGTGCTGACGCTGGCACAAGCTGCACCGCTGGTGCGCCTGCGCGCCGCGGCCATGCAAGAAGCTGTGCCGGTGGGCGTGGGTGCCATGGCCGCTATTTTGGGCTTGCCCTCGGACAAGGTCATTGCCGGCTGCCAAGAAGCTCTAGCCGCATTCCCTGCGGGCAGCGGCGAAGTGGTGCAAGCTGCGAACTTCAACGACCCTGCACAAACCGTGATTGCGGGCAGCAAAGCCGCCGTGGACAAGGCCTGCGAAGTGCTGAAAAGCATGGGTGCCAAGCGCGCGCTGATCTTGCCCGTATCGGCCCCATTCCACTCAAGCCTGATGAAGCCTGCCGCTGAAAAGCTGCGCGAGAAGCTGGCCACCGTGGCTTTGGCTGTGCCGCAGATCCCCGGTGCTGAACAACATCGATGTGGCGGTCGAAACCGATGCAGACCGGGTCCGCGACGCGCTGTACCGCCAAGCCTTTGGCCCGGTACGCTGGGTCGAGTGCGTGCAAGCCATGAAGGCCCGTGGCGTGAGCACCCTGGTCGAGTGTGGCCCCGGCAAAGTGCTGGCGGGCATGACCAAGCGCATCGACGCCGAATTGAGCGGCGTGGCCTTGTACGACCCCGCCTCCTTGGCTGAAGTGAAAGGAATCCTGGCATGAACGAAACACAAAAACAATTGGCGCTGGTCACTGGCGCTTCGCGCGGCATCGGCGCATCCATTGCATTGCATCTGGCCAAGTCAGGTTTTGTCGTGATTGGCACCGCCACCAGCGACGACGGCGCAGCCAAAATCAGCCAAGCGCTGTCGGCTTTTCCCGGCAGCAGGGGGGCTAAGCTGAATGTCAATGACGCCGACGCTGGCGCGGCTTTGATTGACACCATCATCAAAGAACACGGCGGCTTGCAGGTCTTGGTCAACAACGCGGGCATCACCCGCGACACCTTGGCCATGCGCATGAAGGACGACGATTGGGACGCGGTGCTGGACACCAACCTCAAGGCGGTGTTCCGCATGAGCCGTGCCGTGATGCGCCCCATGATGAAGCAGCGCTATGGCCGCATCATCAGCATCACCAGCGTGGTGGGTGCCTCGGGCAACCCCGGCCAAGCCAACTACGCGGCGGCCAAAGCCGGTGTGGCGGGCATGACCCGTGCCCTGGCCCGCGAGTTGGGCAGTCGGGGTATCACGGTCAACTGTGTGGCCCCCGGTTTCATCGCCACCGACATGACCGCCAGCTTGCCCGAAGAACAACAAAAAGCCTTGCTGGGCCAGATTCCTCTGGGCCATTTGGGACAACCCGATGACATCGCGCACGCGGTGGCCTACTTGGCTGGGCCGGGTGCTGGCTATGTCACCGGACAAGAATTGCATGTCAATGGTGGCATGTTCATGGCCTGATTTTCGGAAACCCTTTCCGGACAGGTAAAATCTTCATTTTTCACAACCCTCAGAGGGACCCCATGAGCGATATCGAAGCACGTGTCAAAAAAATCATTGCCGAACAACTCGGCGTTGAAGAGTCACAAGTTACCAATGAAAAAGCCTTCGTGGCCGATCTGGGTGCCGACTCCCTGGACACGGTGGAACTGGTGATGGCACTCGAAGACGAGTTTGGCATCGAAATTCCTGATGAAGACGCAGAAAAAATCACCACGGTGCAAGCTGCGATCGACTACGCCCAAAGCAAGAAGGCCTGATCGACGATGACCCGGCGCCGCGTTGTTGTCACGGGTTTGGGATGCGTCAGCCCCGTGGGCAACACGGTCGCCGACGCATGGTCCAACCTGCTTGCCGGTCAGTCCGGCATTGGTCCGATCACCCGTTTTGATGCCTCAGCCATGTCCTGTCGGATTGTGGGTGAAGTCAAAAACTTTGATCTGGAGTCGTACATTTCCGCCAAAGAAGCGCGGACGATGGACCGCTTTATCCATTACGGCATTGCCGCTGCAGCCCAGGCCATCCAAGATGCCAACCTGCCCGCAGGCGATGCACTGGGTGAAGAAGAAGCCTGCCGCACCGGTGTGGTGATTGGGTCGGGGATCGGCGGCTTGCCGCTCATCGAAGAAACCCACATTGAATACGTCTCGCGCGGCGCGCGCCGCATCTCCCCATTTTTCGTGCCGGCCTCAATCATCAACATGATCTCGGGCCATGTCTCGATGCGCCATGGTTTCAAAGGCCCCAACCTGGCCGTTGTGACCGCGTGCACCACAGGCTTGCACAGCATTGGCGAAGCCGGTCGTCTGATCGAATACGGCGACGCGGATGTGATGATTGCAGGTGGCTCCGAAGGCACCGTATCGCCATTGGGCGTGGGTGGCTTTGCAGCCATGCGCGCTTTGTCGACCCGCAACGACGACCCCACAGCCGCATCCCGCCCTTGGGACAAAGACCGTGATGGTTTTGTGCTGGGTGAAGGCGCTGGCGTGATGGTGCTCGAAGAGTACGAACACGCCAAGGCCCGTGGTGCCAAAATTTATGCCGAGCTCGGTGGCTACGGCATGAGCGCAGACGCCGGGCATATGACCGCACCCAGCATGGACGGCCCCCGCCGCGCCATGCTCAACGCCATGCGCAATGCCGGTGTCAACGCCGACCAAATTGACTACCTCAATGCGCACGGCACCTCCACGCCGCTGGGGGACATCAACGAAACCAATGCCATCAAGGCGGCCTTGGGCGATCACGCTTATAAAACCGTGGTCAGCTCCACCAAGTCCATGACCGGTCACCTTCTGGGTGGCGCGGGCGGCATTGAGAGCGTGTTCACTGTGTTGGCCTTGCACCACCAAAAAGTGCCGCCGACCATCAACTTGCTCAACCCCGATCCCGAGTGCGATCTGGACTACTGTGCCAACACGGCACGCGATGTGAAAATCGATGTGGCCCTGAAAAACAATTTCGGTTTTGGCGGGACCAACGGTTCGCTGGTGTTCAAGCGCATTTGACAGAGGACAACCCACATGCACAACGCCCCACCTGTGGCTTTCCCGGTGGGGGCGTTTTGTTTGGGG
>NZ_CALBEX010000529.1 GCF_937889215.1 uncultured Limnohabitans sp. | reverse complement strand
CAAAAAAGTGCCCGCCGTCAGCACCACGGTGCGCGAACGGAAACGGATGCCGACCTGCGTGACCGCGCCCACCACCCGGTCGCCTTCGACCATCAGGTCGTCCACAGCTTGTTGAAACAGCCAGAGATTGGGCTGGTTCTCCAGCAAACCACGGATGGCGGCTTTGTACAAAATGCGGTCGGCTTGCGCCCGCGTGGCCCGCACGGCTGGGCCTTTGGATGAATTGAGGATGCGAAATTGGATACCTGCCTCGTCGGTGGCCAACGCCATGGCCCCACCCAAAGCATCGACTTCTTTGACCAAATGGCCTTTGCCAATGCCGCCGATCGAAGGGTTGCAGCTCATCTGCCCCAGCGTCTCGATGTTGTGCGACAACAGCAACGTTGTGCAGCCCATGCGGGCGGACGCCAGCGCGGCTTCGGTTCCGGCATGGCCGCCACCGACCACGATCACATCGAATTCTTGAGGGTAAAACATGAAAGATCCGCCTTGAAAGAAGGCCAAAAATGGGCACCGCCTGCGCCAAGGGCCGACCTGCCAAGGGGTCGGCTGAAGCTGCTTATTTTACAGGCAGGGTGCTGGCATGCAGCACACCCACCCGCAAGCCAGGCCAAGCAGCAGCTTATGCAGTAAACACATGATTTGACAGCCAAGCGGCCTTGGACAACAAACACAGGGCGGCCTACCATTCAAGCGTCTGACAAATTGTCAGTTTCAAGAAAGGTGACAAATCCATGTCCAACACATCTGCAGGCGCCAACGCCAAAAGCGTTCACACGCTGCCCTCTTACCTCAACCCTGAACAACCCGGCCCTTGGGCCATTTACCTTGAACAAGTCGACCGCGTCACGCCCTATCTGGGCTCACTGTCACGCTGGGTCGAAACCCTCAAGCGCCCTAAGCGCGCCCTGATCGTGGATGTGCCGATCGAACTGGACAACGGCACCATGGCCCACTTTGAGGGCTACCGCGTGCAACACAACACCAGCCGTGGACCGGGCAAAGGCGGTGTGCGTTTTCACCAAGACGTGACACTGTCCGAAGTCATGGCCTTGTCGGCCTGGATGTCGGTCAAAAACGCTGCCGTCAACCTCCCTTTTGGCGGGGCCAAGGGCGGCATCCGGGTCGACCCCAAAACCTTGTCACGCGGCGAGCTCGAGCGCCTGACACGGCGCTACACCAGCGAAATTGGCATCATCATCGGCCCCACCAAAGACATCCCCGCGCCTGATGTGAACACCAACGAGCAAATCATGGCCTGGATGATGGACACCTATTCCATGAATGAAGGGGGCACCATATCGGGCGTGGTGACCGGCAAGCCCATCGCGCTGGGCGGCTCATTGGGTCGGCGCGAAGCCACCGGGCGTGGCGTTTACACGGTGGGCCAAGAAGCCGCTCAGCGCATCGGGCTGGACGTGGCGCACGCCAAAATCGCAGTGCAGGGATTTGGCAATGTAGGCGGCATTGCGGCCAAGCTGTTTTCACAAGCCGGGGCCACCTTGGTGGCAGTGCAAGACCATGGCGGCACGGTCTACCACCCGTCAGGTTTGGATGTGAACGACTTGCTGCGCCATGTTGAAGCCCACGGCAGCGTCAAAGGTTTTGCGCCTGCAGAGACCTTGCCCGACGCGAAGTTCTGGGAAGTTGAGTGCGACATCCTGATTCCTGCCGCTTTGGAGCAACAAATCACCGCAGCCAACGCACAACAAATCACCGCCCGCATG
>NZ_CALBEX010000528.1 GCF_937889215.1 uncultured Limnohabitans sp. | reverse complement strand
GACCAAGGGGATGAAGGACAACCACTCGGGGGCAAAGCGCACCTTGAGCCGTGGCGAGGTGGGCTCGCCAATTTGCCGGGCTGCACCCAACGCCTCGGTCCATTCACCCTTGTCGTTTTTGCAGCGGTTGAGCACTTGCACCCGGCCATCGGTTTGCAGCGTGTAATTGGCCTGCGTGCTGCTGGCGCATTTCCTTTGAAACCAGTTCGGGTACTTGGCGATCTCGTGCCAAGTGCCCATGTAGCGCGGCACGTCGACCGAGGGCACGGTTTGCAAAGGCGCGGGCTCGGCCTGCACCGCAGCGGTGGTCGCCAGGACCAAGGCCATGCCAACGATGGCGCGAACCCCTGCTGCGCGCATCAAACCACGATCGGGTTCAGTGCCCCGTCCATGCTCATGCAAATGCCGGTCACGTAGCTAGCTTTGGACGAGGCCAAAAACAGCACGGCGTTGGCGATTTCCTCAGGCTCAGCCATGCGGCCCAGCGGAATTTTGGCGACGGCTTGCGCCATGGCTTCTTCGGTCTCGATGCCCTTGAGGCGCGCATCGGCCGCCATGCCCTCTTGCAGGCGGCCTGTCAACGTCAGTCCGGGGTTCACCGCATTCACGCGGATGCCTTGTGCCCCATAAGCAGCGGCAAAGCCTGCGCTCACCAGCATCAGCGCCGCATTGGCCGCGCCGCCAGGCAGATGGATGGGGCTGGCCACTTTGCCGCCATTGCCCACCACATTGACCACCGCGCCTTGACCGCGTGCGGCCATGCGCTGGATGCAGGGCGTGATCATGTGGATGGTGGTGAAGTACTTGGCCTGCATGGCGTCGGCAAAGGCCTCGGGCGTCAACTCGGGCGCTGGCGTGCGCTTGGCCGCACCGGCTGAGTTGACCAGCACGTCGACCGGGCCGAACGCGGCTTCGGCCGAATCCAATGCGGCCAGGGCGGCGGTGGCGTCGCGCAAATTGGCGGACACGGTATGGATGCGCTCGGCTGGGAATGTGGCTTTTAGCTGGGTGCGTGCGGCCTCAAGGTGGGCGCTGTCCCGCGAGACCAACGTGACGCGGCCGCCTTCGGCCAAAAAGCCCTGCGCGCAAGCCAGGCCAATGCCCTTGCTGCCGCCGGTGATGAGGATGTGCTTGTCGCTTAGGTGCAGGTCCATGGTGTTTTTCTCTGATGAAATGAACGATTCAAAACATGTCAATTTAATCACTCTTGCTCGGGTCCTGCTCCATGAATTCAAAAACCTCTGTGCTGCGTGCGCGTTTGAACCAACCCGGCCTGGTGGTCGCCCCTGGTGTGTTTGACATGGTGTCGCTGCGCCTGGCCGACAGCTTTGGTTTTGACGCGCTGTACATGACCGGTTACGGCACTGTGGCTTCGCACATGGGCTTGCCCGATGCGGGCTTGGCCACCTACAGCGATATGGTGGGCCGCGTCACCGCCATGGCTGGCATGGCTCGCACGCCGCTGATTGCCGATGCCGACACTGGCTACGGCGGCTTGCTCAACATGCGCCACACCATCCGGGGCTACGAGGCAGCAGGCGCTTGCGCCATCCAGCTCGAAGACCAGGAGTTCCCCAAAAAATGCGGCCACACCCCAGGCCGCCGCGTGATTCCCATGGCCGACATGGTGCGCAAAATCCAGGTGGCCGTTGATTCGCGCGAATCCAAAGACTTTTTGATCATCGCCCGCACCGACGCCCGCACCACGCTGGGCCTCGATGAAGCGCTGCGCCGGGCCGAGGCTTATGCCAAGGCCGGGGCTGACATCTTGTTTGTCGAGTCGCCCGAGTCCGAAGAAGAAATGCGCCGCATCGGCCAAAGCTTTGAGCTGCCGCTGGTGGCCAACA
>NZ_CALBEX010000527.1 GCF_937889215.1 uncultured Limnohabitans sp. | reverse complement strand
ACTCGGCGGTGGACCCGGCCTTGACCAACGAGAAATGCAGCTTCTGGCATTTCCGTTTTGATGCCCATGCCGACATGCGCATGGCGGCGCTCATGCAGGTCTTGCGCGAAGACCAAAGCGTCAATTCGGCCTATCTGATCGGCCAGGACTACAGCTTCGGGCAGGCTGTGTTGCGCGAGGCCCGGCGGCAGTTGGGTGTGCAGCGCCCGGATGTACAGATCGTGGGCGACGAGCTGCACCCTTTGGGTCGGGTGAAAGACTTTTTGCCCTACGCCGCCAAGATCAAGGCCAGCGGGGCGCAGGCCGTGATCACCGGCAACTGGGGCAATGACCTGACGCTCTTGGTCAAGGCCGCGCGCGATGCCGGTTACGAAGGCAAGTTCTACACCTTTTATGGCAACGCCCTGGGCGCGCCTGCCGCCATTGGCGAAGCCGGTGTGGGGCGTGTGATCGCGGTGGCCGACTGGTTGCCCAACGTACCGGGCCAGGCCAGCGCGCAGTTTTACAAGTCGTTCCGTCAGCGTTTTCCCAAGCCCTCCGAAGACTATGTGCATGTGCGCATGCAGCTCATGATCGAGGCGCTGGCGCAGGCGGTGGAAAAAGCCGGGGGCACCGACCCCGTGGCTGTGGCCTTGCAACTGGAAACCGCCCGCGTTGGCATTGCAGGGCAAACCGGCAGCATGCGCGCACAAGACCACCAGTTTCAGCAGCCATTGGTGGTGGGCGTGATGGCACGCCAGGGCACCCCCGGCGTGCCCTTTGACGTGGAAGGCTCGGGTTATGGCTTCAAGGTGGTGCGCCAGATCAAGGCCGAGCAGGCCAGCTTGCCCAGCAGTTGCCAGATGGTGCGGCCCGCGCCCTGAACTGGGACAGAAGCCGAAATCAGGGGAAACCTGAATATGATCGGCATTCTGTGTTCATTTGTTTATGTGCAATTGAAACAATATTTAATAACTGGTAAATCATCACCAGCGCCAAACCCACAGCCGCATAAATGCTGCCGTTGGCCAAGCCTGAGAATATTTGAAGAATAAAGCCGTCCATCGATGTGATCCTTGATGCTCAATAACCGAGATAGGTGCGGCGAACAGACTCGTCTGCTCGGATGTCTTCGGCTGGGCCGGACAACACCACATTCCCAGTTTCTAAAAGGTAGGCGTGGTCAGCAAGGTTCAGCGCCAAAGACGCGTTTTGCTCGACCAGCAACATGCTCACACCATCGGTTTTGTTGATGTTGCGCATGATTTCAAAAATCTCTTGAACGATCAGTGGTGCCAATCCGAAAGAGGGTTCGTCCAGTAAAAGCAGTTTGGGCCTGAGCATCAGGGCACGGCTGATCGCCAGCATTTGCTGCTCACCGCCAGACAAGGTGCCCGCTTGTTGGTACAGACGCTCCTTGAGGCGCGGGAAGCGTTCAAAAATCTTCTCCATGTCTTGACCAACAGCATCCTTGTCTTTGCGGGTGTAAGCACCTAAGCGCAAATTTTCTTCGACCGTGAGCCCGGTGAATGTGCCGCGCCCATCCGGGACGTGTGCCATGCCCATGCGGACGATTTTGTCGGTGGCCAGTCCACCAATCGGTTTGCCCACGAACACCACATCACCCGAGGTCTTGACCGTCTGGCACATGCTGCGCAAAGTGGTTGTTTTGCCTGCGCCATTGGCCCCCAAAATGGTGGTGATGCCACCTTGTTTGAGGTCAAAGCTGACGTTGAACAAGGCCTGCGTCACACCGTACCAGGCGTTGAGGTTTTTGACTTCTAACAGGTTCATGCTCACGCCCCTCCCAAATATGCGCGGATCACTTCGGGATGTTTTTGGATTTGCTCTGGCGTACCCTCGGCAAT
>NZ_CALBEX010000526.1 GCF_937889215.1 uncultured Limnohabitans sp. | reverse complement strand
CGGCCATGAGCGCGGCATGCGTTCGGGCTCTTTGGCCACGCACCAGTGCGTCGGGATGGGCGAGGCGTTTCGCATCGCTAAGCTTGAAATGGCCCAAGACAATGCCAAAGCCCGCGTCTTGCGCGATCGCCTGCTCAATGGCCTGAGCGATATGGAGCAGGTGTTTTTGAACGGCCACGCCACCCAGCGCGTGCCCCACAACATCAACATGAGTTTCAACTTTGTTGAAGGTGAATCACTCATCATGGGCATCAAGGGTTTGGCGGTCTCGTCCGGCTCGGCTTGCACCTCGGCCAGCTTGGAGCCCAGCTATGTGTTGCGCGCCTTGGGTCGCAGCGACGAGCTGGCCCACAGCAGCTTGCGCATGACCATTGGCCGTTGGACCACCGAAGAAGAAATTGACTTCGCGATCAAGACCATCCGCGAAAACGTGGCCAAGTTGCGTGACTTGAGCCCCCTGTGGGAAATGCACAAAGATGGCATTGATTTGAGCACCATTCAGTGGGCTGCCCACTGATTTGACACTGACCTGAATACGGAGAAAACACCATGGCATATTCTGAAAAAGTGGTTGACCACTACGAAAACCCCCGCAACGTCGGCTCTTTTGACAAGGGTGACGACGACGTGGGCACCGGCATGGTCGGCGCGCCCGCTTGCGGCGACGTGATGAAGTTGCAAATTAAGGTCAACCCGACAACGGGCGTGATCGAAGATGCGCGCTTTAAGACCTACGGTTGCGGCTCGGCCATCGCCTCCAGCTCACTCGTCACCGAGTGGGTCAAAGGCAAGACGCTGGACGAAGCTGCGGCCTTGAAGAACAGCCAAATCGCCGAAGAGCTGGCGCTGCCACCCGTCAAAATCCATTGCTCGATCTTGGCCGAAGACGCCATCAAGGCCGCCGTGGACGACTACAAAAAGAAACACCTGAACTGACATGGCCATCTCACTGTCTGCTGCCGCCGCGCGGCATGTGACCCGGTACTTGGCCAAACGCGGCTCGGGTGTTGGTGTGCGCCTGGGGGTCAAAACCACAGGTTGCTCGGGCCTGGCTTACAAGCTCGAATACGTGGACGACATCGCGCCCGAAGACGTGGTCTTTGAAGGCCACGGCGTCAAGGTGTTGGTGGACCCCAAAAGCCTGGCCTACATCGACGGCACCGAACTCGACTTTGTACGCGAAGGCCTGAACGAAGGCTTCCGCTTCAACAACCCCAACGAGCGTGACCGCTGCGGTTGCGGTGAATCGTTCCGCGTGTAAGCCGACTTTGAAGCCGACTGTGAATTTTTGCGTGTGATCTCGCTTCAAGCCAACGACTTCGAACTATTTGCTGTGCCGGCGCGCTTCGCGCAGGACCGCGCACAGCTCGACACCCGTTGGAAAGCGTTGCAGCGCGAAGCCCATCCCGACCGTTTTGCCGCCGATGGCGCAGCCGCCCAGCGGGTGGCCATGCAGTGGTCGGTGCGCATCAACGAGGCCTACCAGCGTCTGAAAGATCCGCTCAAGCGAGCCGCCTATTTGTGCGAACTGCGTGGAGCGCCGGTGCAGGCCGAAAACAACACAGCCATGCCTGCAGCGTTCCTCATGCAGCAGATGGAGTGGCGTGAAAACCTCGACGACACCGAATCCGCAGAAGGCTTGGAAACGCTGGCGGATGAAGTGTCTGCCGAGCAGCGCCGAGTGCAGCAAGAACTGGCCCGCTTGCTCGACGACGTGCAAGACCCTCTGCAAGCCGTAGGGCAGGTGAGGGCGCTCATGTTCATTGAGCGTTTCACGCAAGAAGTGAACGCTAAACTCGACCGATTGACCTGACCACTCACCGCATCGCCTGAAAGGGCTTGCGGCTTGACTACACCCTTGATGGACCATGGCCTTATTGCAAATTTCTGAACCGGGCCAGTCGCCCGACCCGCACCAGCGCCGCATCGCGGTGGGCATTGATCTGGGCACCACGCATTCGCTGGTGGCTTCGGTGCGCAGCGGCGTGGCCGAATGCTTGCCCGATGACGATGGACGCGTGATCTTGCCTTCGGTCGTGCGCTTTATGCCGGGGCAGGGCCGCCAGATCGGTTTTGACGCCGTGCAATCCGCCGCATCTGACCCGGTCAACACCATCGCCTCGGTCAAACGCTTCATGGGCCGTGGCCTGAACGACATCGCCGACCGCAGCAAGCTGCCTTACGAGTTCACCGCCAGCGAGCAAGGCATGCTCAGCATCCAGACGGTGCAAGGCCCCAAATCGCCTGTCGAAGTCAGCGCCGAGATCTTGGCCACCCTGCGTTACCGAGCCGAAGACACCTTCAACGTTGACCTCTACGGCGCGGTCATCACCGTGCCCGCTTACTTTGATGACGCGCAGCGTCAAGCCACCAAAGACGCTGCGCAACTGGCGGGCCTGAATGTGCTGCGTCTGATCAACGAACCCACTGCAGCGGCCATTGCTTACGGTCTCGACAACGCAAGCGAAGGCGTTTATGCCGTGTTCGATTTGGGCGGCGGCACTTTCGACATTTCCATCCTGCGACTGACACAAGGCGTGTTTGAAGTGCTGTCCACAGGCGGTGATTCGGCCTTGGGCGGCGACGATTACGACCAGGCCTTGGCCGACTTCGCCTTGGCGCGCCAGCCCGCCTTGAGGGCGGTCACGGCCGAAGACAAAACCGTGCTCAAGGCCTCTGCCCGTACCGCCAAAGAAGCGCTCAGCACTGCCGATGCGGTCATGCTGAATGCAGTCTTGTCTACTGGCAGCTTGTCAGAGTCCATCAGCCGCGCCGATTTCGAGCAAGCCACCCAAGCCCTGACGGCCCGCTGCGTCACGGCCGTGCGCAAAGCTCTTCGCGATGCGCAACTGGCCAAAGAAGACGTGCAAGGTGTGGTCATGGTGGGTGGCTCCACCCGCATGCCGCAAATCCAGCAAGCTGTGGCTGACTTTTTTGGCCAAGCCCCGCTCAACAACCTCAACCCGGACGAAGTCGTGGCCTTGGGCGCGGCCATTCAGGCCAACCAGTTGGCGGGCAACAACGCCGCTGGCGAGTTGCTGCTGCTCGATGTGATCCCCTTGTCGTTGGGCATCGAAACCATGGGCGGTTTGGTGGAGCGCATCATTCCGCGCAACCAGACCATTCCCACCGCCATGGCGCAGGACTTCACCACCTACCAAGACGGCCAAACCGCGCTGGCGCTGCATGTGGTTCAGGGCGAACGCGACCTGGTGCAAGACTGCCGCAGCCTAGCCCGCTTTGAGCTGCGTGGCATCCCGCCCATGGCCGCAGGTGCAGCCCGCATCCGCGTGACCTTCACGGTGGACGCCGATGGCTTGCTGAACGTCGGGGCCAAAGAACAAATCAGTGGTGTCGAAGCCCGCATCGATGTCAAGCCCTCCTATGGCCTGAGCGATGACCAGATCGCCACCATGCTGCAAGAAAGCTTCACCACCGCGCAAGCCGACATGAAGGCGCGAGCCTTGGTCGAGGCGCGGGTCGATGCCGACCGCATGCTGCTGGCCACCCGCAGCGCATTGGCAGCCGACGGCGATTTGCTGCAAGCGTCAGAGCGCAGCGCCATCGACGCACTCATGGCCACGCTTCAAGCCGCCGTGCAAACCGAACAAGATGCCAAGGCCTTGGAAGACTGCACCCAAGCGCTGGCCAAAGGCACCGAAGCCTTTGCGGCCGAGCGCATGAACCACAGCATCCAAAAAGCGTTGTCTGGCCAAAACATCCAGTCCTTGTAAAGTCTGATCTGTACCGAATTCAAAGACTCCTATGCCCGTCATCAAAATCCTGCCCCACCCCGAGTACTGCCCCCAAGGTGCCGAGATCACCGCACCTGCGGGCACCAGCATCTGCGAAGCCCTGCTCGACAACAAAATCAACATCGAGCACGCCTGCGACATGAGCGCCGCCTGCACCACTTGCCATGTGGTGGTGCGCGAAGGCTTCAAGACCCTGAATGAGATGGAAGAGACCGAAGAAGACCTGCTCGACCGTGCCTGGGGCTTGGAGCCCAATTCGCGCCTGAGCTGCCAGGCCTTTGTGGCCAAGAGCGACTTGGTCATCGAGATCCCCCGCTACACCATCAACCACGCCAAAGAACTGCACTGAGCGGGAGCGGCCAGCCATGCGTCAAATCGTTCTGGACACCGAAACCACCGGCCTCTCAGCCGAGGGCGGCGACCGCATCATCGAGCTCGGTTGTGTGGAGCTCTACGCCCGCAAGCTCACGGGCAAGAACCTGCATTTTTATTTCAACCCCGAGCGCGACAGCCACGAAGACGCACTCAAAGTGCACGGCATCAGCAACGAGTTCTTGCGCGACAAACCCAAGTTCGCCCAGCTGGCCGATGACATCCTCGACTACCTGAGTGATGCGGAACTGATCATCCATAACGCCGCGTTCGACGTCGGCTTTTTGAACAAAGAGCTTGAGCGCGTGGGCAAGAAACCGCTTAAGGCTTACGTCAGCAACGTCATCGACACCTTGGCCATAGCCAAGGAAATGTTCCCCGGCAAGCGCAACAGCCTCGACTCGCTGTGCGATCGCCTCGAAGTCGACAACTCCGGCCGTACCCTTCACGGCGCTTTGCTCGACGCCGAGTTGCTGGCCGATGTTTACATCAACATGACGCGCGGCCAAGAGGCCTTGCTGATTGATGCGGGCGACGCGCCCAAGGACACCCAAGCTGCCGTGATGCAGGTCGATTTGAGCCGTTATGTGCTGCCCGTGCTTCCTGCCAATGCTCAGGAGCTGTCCGCCCACGATGACGTTCTGACCCAACTCGACAAATCCAGCGGCGGCAAGACCGTGTGGCGTCAGGTGCAGGCCGCCTGAGCTAATTGGGGCGATAAGTTCGTGCTGTGAAGGCGCACACTTTTTGCCGTGTTGGAGCCAGATGGGCCAAATTTTTATGACATAATCGAGATCTTCGCTGCACAGCGTAGGGCGATTAGCTCAGGGGTAGAGCACTGCATTCACACTGCAGGGGTCGCAAGTTCGAAACTTGCATCTCCCACCAGACAAATAAAAAAGCCAAGTCATTTGACTTGGCTTTTTGCGTTGAGGAAG
>NZ_CALBEX010000525.1 GCF_937889215.1 uncultured Limnohabitans sp. | reverse complement strand
CGATGTCTGCCATTCCAGGCAAGCACGAAGCCGCTACTCCCACTCAATGGTCGCAGGCGGCTTGCTCGACACGTCGTAGGTCACCCGGTTGATGCCGCGCACCTCGTTGATGATGCGGCCCGACACTTTCTTGAGCAGCGCATAAGGCAGCTCGGCCCAGTCGGCGGTCATGAAGTCGCTGGTTTGCACGGCGCGCAGGGCCACCACGTAGTCGTAAGTGCGGCCGTCGCCCATCACGCCCACGCTTTTCACGGGCAAGAACACGGTGAAGGCTTGGCTGGTCAAGTCATACCAAGTTTTGCCAGTTTCGTCGGTGAAGTTGCGCAGCTCTTCGATGAAGATCGCGTCGACACGGCGCAGCAGGTCGGCGTATTCTTTTTTGACTTCGCCCAGAATCCGCACGCCAAGGCCTGGGCCTGGGAAGGGGTGGCGGTAGACCATTTCACGTGGCAAGCCCAGCGCCACGCCGAGTTCGCGCACTTCGTCTTTGAACAGTTCGCGCAGGGGCTCCAGCAGTTTCAAGCCCAATTGCTCGGGCAAGCCACCCACGTTGTGGTGGCTCTTGATGGTGACGGCTTTTTTGCTCTTGGCACCACCACTTTCAATCACGTCAGGGTAAATCGTGCCTTGGGCCAGGAAGGTCGCCCCCTTGTGCCCACCGTCACCGGCTTTGAGTTTCGCCGCTTGTTCCTTGAACACGTCCACAAACAAACCACCAATGATCTTGCGCTTGGCTTCGGGTTCGCTCACGCCCGCTAACTTGCCGAGGAACAAGTCGCTGGCATCGACGCGGATGACTTTCGCGTGCAGCTTGCCCACAAACATCTCCATGACCATGTCGCCCTCGTTCAGGCGCAGCAGGCCGTGGTCCACAAACACGCAGGTCAGTTTGTCGCCGATGGCGCGGTGAATCAGTGCGGCGGCAACGGAGGAATCCACACCGCCACTCAAGCCGAGGATGACTTCTTCGTCACCGACCTGCTCGCGGATTTTGGCCACAGCTTCTTCGATGTAGTCGCCCATGATCCAGTCAGGGCGGGCCTGGCAGATGTCGAGCACAAAGCGGTTGAGCAAGGCCTGGCCCTGCACGGTGTGCGTGACTTCGGGGTGAAACTGCACCGCGTAGAAATGGCGCGATTCATCGGCCATGCCTGCAATCGGGCAAGCAGGGGTCGAGGCCATGACTTTGAAGCCTTCGGGCATTTGCGTGACCTTGTCGCCGTGGCTCATCCAGACCTTGAGCATGCCGTGGCCTTCGGCCGTGGCGAAGTCTTCAATGCCTTTGAGCAGTTCGGTGTGGCCGTGGGCGCGGACTTCGGCATAGCCAAATTCGCGTGTGGTGCCCGCCTCCACTTTGCCGCCGAGCTGCTGCGCCATGGTCTGCATGCCGTAGCAAATGCCC
>NZ_CALBEX010000524.1 GCF_937889215.1 uncultured Limnohabitans sp. | reverse complement strand
GTGTTGCTGGGCATGATGACCCGCTTCACCGAAGCCGACGTGGTGGTGATCGGCCTGATCGGCGAGCGCGGCCGTGAGGTGCAGGCCTTCATCGAAGAGTCGCTCGGGCCTGAGGGCCTGGCCAAGTCGGTGCTGGTGGCCGCGCCTGCTAACGAGTCGCCCGTGCTGCGCCTCAAAGCCACGCACCTGACGCATGTGATTGCGGAATATTTTCGGGACCAAGGCAAAAACGTCTTGATGCTGGTGGACAGCCTCACGCGTGTGGCCCATGCGCAGCGCGAGATCGGCTTGGCGGTGGGCGAACCACCCACCGCCAAGGGCTACCCGCCCTCGGTGTTTGCGCTGCTGCCCAACCTGATTGAGCGCGCAGGCGTGGGGCGCCACGGCGTGGGCTCGATCACCGCCATCTACACCGTGCTGGCCGAGGGCGACGACGCCAACGACCCGATCGTGGACATTGCCCGCGCCTCGCTCGATGGGCAGGTGATGCTGTCGCGCAAGCTCGCCGATGCAGCGCACTACCCGGCCATTGACCTCAATGGCTCGGTCTCGCGGGTGATGCAAAACCTGCTCTCGCCCGAAGACCAAAAACTGGCCAACCGTTTCAGGCGTTTGTGGTCGCTGTACCAGCAAAACCAGGATTTGATCCAGGTGGGCGCGTACGAGGCAGGCAGCAACCCCGACCTGGACCACGCGATTCGCCTGCGCAGCGCGATGGAACTTTTTTTACAGCAAGACATGCACACCAGCCAGGACGCCGCGACCACGCGCCGCGAAGTCCAGGCCTTGATGAGCGCCTGAGCCCCCGAAGGAGAAGACCATGCGACAAGCCCGAAACTGCTGGCCCGTGCTGGTGCGCAAAGCCCAGGACGCGGTCAATGAAGCGCAAAACGACATTGTCCAATCGCTGGCCCGCGTGGACCAGCTCGAAGCCAGCCACCAGCGCTTGTGCAAGCTGTACGACGAATACCGCCTGCAAGAGCACGCGAGCCAAGCGCCCGTGATGGGCATGCAAGCGAGCATGAACCACCGCCAATTCATGGCCCAGCTGCTGAACCTGCAACACCGCGTGGTGCTGGACCTGGGCAAAGCCCAAGCCACCTTGGTGCAGATGCGCAAGAAAAGGCTGCAAGCCGAGATCGAGCTGCACAAGATGCAATCGCTGGCCGAGCAAGACGCCAAAGCTGTGGCACAAGAGGCCAAGCGTTACGAACAAAAGCAAATGGACGAGTTAGGCGTGCGCCAGTTCATCCTGGGGATGTCCTCTTGACCCCGGTCAATACGCCCTTTGGCGCATGCTTTATGCTAGGTGCATGACTTCGCTATTTGACAGGCTGAGCGTCCGCTCCAAGCCTTGGCTTGCCACCCCAACGGCTCACCGGGCTGCAAAACACCTGCACCCTTGGCAAAAGCTGTGGCTGTTTTGGGCGCTGCTGCTGTCGGGCTTGAGCGCCCAGGCCGACACCGTGCCCACCGTGGCCTTGTGGCCCACGCTGCCCTTCGTGCGCGGCCAAGATCTGTGCCAATACCAAGATGCCTTTGGCCGCACCCGCGCTCAACAAGCCACCGACATGGCCCGCATGCTGAGCGAATTGATCCGCGCCGGGGCCGACCCCAAACAAGCCCCCGAGTTGCTGCAAACCATGGACCGCCTGATTGACCAAGGCCGCGAGCGGGCCACCGGCGGTTTTGGCATGGACGTCTTGCTCGAAGGCAGCTTCAAAGCGGCGCTGGACCGGGTCTATGAGCAAAGCCACCCAGAGTTTCGCAAGCTGAGTTTTTACAATCCCACCGCGCTCAACGACTTGGTGCGCGTGCTGCGGGCCCAGCAACGACAAGGCAGCCTGGAAGCCAACCAGCTGTCGGGGCTGTCCGGCGTGGCCTGGGGCACTTACTCTTACAGCCCGGGATGCAAAGGCGATGTGTTGGTGACCTTGCACATCGAAACCAAACAAGGCCGCACCTTCAATTACCAGGCGCGGGGGATGCCAGAGACGGTGATGGGCCAAATCGCCTACCAAGCCTTCAGCCAGTTTCAGAGGACCCAATTTCCCAGCCAAGTCAATTACCAAGGCAAGACCCTGGAACTGCTGGGCGCACCCGGCCATGTGGTGGGCACCACCAGCTCGCAGCGCAAAGCCCAATACGCCTGCGAATGCATGCAAGCCAGACTGCCTACTGTGGGTGAATACGTTTTTCTGAGCGAGCTGGGCAACTGGAACGGCGGCGTAGACAGCGACCAAGGCTTGTGGGCTTTGTCCA
>NZ_CALBEX010000523.1 GCF_937889215.1 uncultured Limnohabitans sp. | reverse complement strand
GCAGCGACCGACTTGGCAGGCAATGCCCTGCTGATCCCCAAGGTCTGGACCTTCACCACCGCCAACGTGCTGGACACCACAGCGCCTTCGGTCGATGGGGTCAGCCCGGTCAATGACAGTGCAGGGGTTTGCCTCAACACCACCGTGAAAGCGACTTTCAGCGAGCTCATGGCCACCATGAGCCTGAGCACCAACACGCTCACTTTGGCCCCCTCCAGAAGTTTGGGCACAACGGTGTCTGCAGTGGTCACTTATGACGCCCTGACCCAAATCGCCGTCATCCACCCCAGCGCCAGTTTGACCGCCAACACGGTCTACACCGTCACGGTCAAAGGCGGAACTTGGGGTGTCAAAGACTTGGCCAACAACGCCATGCAGGCAGACAAGGTGTGGCGCTTCTCCACCGGCACGGGCGATTGCCAAAGCACTGTTGAACTGGGCGCGGCTTCGAATTTCGCGATCCTGGGCTCTGCTGCCATCACCAACATCCCCACTTCTCTGATCACAGGCGATGTGGGCCTGACTCCCGACGCGGGTGCCAACATCACCGGCTTCAGCGCACCCCTGACCTGCCCCGAAGTGGTGGGCCATATTTACGCGGTGAACAATACAGGCCCTGCTTGTGCGTTGGTGGACGCGGTGCTGCTGAGCAACGCCAAGACCGATGCCTTGGCCGCCTTCGCTCATGCCACAGGGGCTGCGCGCGGCACGCCAACGCCGATCACCACCGACTTGGCGGGCCTGACCTTTTACCCAGGTTTGTACGAATCGCTGACCAGCATCGATTTATCCGCAGGCGGCATCTTGACACTGGACGCGCAAGGCGACCCCAACGCGGTGTTTGTGATCCGCAGCGCCACCGCCATCAATGCTTTATCGACCAGCCAAGTGGTGCTCAGCGGTGGGGCCAAGGCCAGCAAGGTCTTTTGGTCGGCTGGCAGCGCCATCACCTTAGGTGTGAACTCGGTCATGAAAGGCTCTTTGCTGGCCAGTACCGCGATCACGCTGCAAACCGGGGCCCAACTGGAGGGCCGGGCACTGAACCAAGGCGCGGCAGCAGCAGCCATCACCTGCGACGCCTGCACAATCACGTTGCCAAGCCCTTGATGAAGCCCTGGATCACCCCCTGATTGCACACGGTGGGCAGCACAACCACACCGATCATCTTTGAGAAAGAGCCGCACTGTTTCGGCTTCTTTTGACAAATAAGCCTCGCTCAGCGCCCTGACCTTCTTGGTGGGCTTGGGGCCAAGCTGAACAAGGCCATTGCAGCCTTGATGCCACAGCCCAACACCTCTGGGCCAAGCGCCAAACCTGCACACAGGTGCCAAGCGCACCCGTTCTGTTGCACCCACGGTCAAAAATGATGGGGAAACGCATGCGCATCCTTCAGGACTCAACACAAGCCCAGACGCAAAGCGCAAACATCATGCCGTTGTTGGGAAGCATTGGGCAACCGGTTTTCCATGTGCAACTTGCATCAACAAGTCGCCACTTCATGCACCCTTTTTGGCAACAAATCTCCCCAAAACTGCTGGCTGGCGGACGAACGCTGGCCAAGTCCGTCCAGCCAAGTGATTTCACCCACGATCTCAGCCCATAACCCTTCAAAACCCACGAAACGGACGTTGACCCAATGGACGGCAGTGACGCCTGTGGCCAAACAAAGGCATTTTTTGGTCATCTGGGTGATCCAGCCGAACTTGCCGACCGATCCCATGGCGTGGTTGAAGACTGAAGCGACTGAAGCCAATGCGACCCGGACCATTGCCTAGCGGGACCTTCGCAAGGATGGCGTTTGGGGGCAACGCTGGGTTTGAGCAACACCTTTCGAATCCAAGGCGATTCAAATATTTACGTCAGAAATCGACCTTTATAATTTCCAATCGTCCACAAAATGAATTTAGCTTGGCAGGCCGCGATGAATGGATAACTCACTACACACACTCACGCCAGCAGTCCTGTCAAAACCCGCCCAATAGACCTTGCTCCACAAGCGGCGCATGCGTACTTTTCTGATTTGATCAGTACACTTTTTCCATCAGCACTTTCGAGACCTGGACTCAGGTTTTTTCAACAAACAAAGGGACTGGTGTCTCGCATCAAGGAGCCCCCATGCGCGTAGGCCTTATTGGATTTGGCAAAACAGGACGAGCCGTAGCATCGGTCCTATTGGACTCAGAGTTGACACAGCTCCAATGGGTGATCAGACAATCTAGTTTGCTCGAGCACCGAACGGTGTCAGAGTATTTAGGCCAGAAGTCAGGTGACCTCGGCATGATTTACTCCAAAACCGAGTTCACGGCTGCTGAGTTGCTCGATCAGTTTCCCGTGGATGTCATCGTCGACTTCTCTGGCGAAACAGGCTTGGACTATTACGCTCAAGAAGCGGCCCAACGGGGTGTCATCATCATCAGTGCCGTGTCGCAGTACCAGCCAGAAAATTTGGCCAAGCTGAAACAACTCGCCTCACAAACCGTGGTCATGCATTCGCCCAACATCACCATTGGCATCAACTTTTTGATGATTTCAGCCAAGATTTTGAAGACCATCGCGCCCTATACCGACATCGAGATCATTGAAGAACATTTCAAGATGAAGCCCGAAGTGTCGGGCACGGCCAAGGTCATCGCCAAGCAGCTGGATCTGCCTGAAAGCCAGATCAAGACCATTCGTGCCGGCGGCATCATCGGTACGCACGAGATTTTGTTTGGGTTTCCTTTTCAAACGGTCCGTTTGAAGCACGAATCCATTTCGCGCGAAGCCTTTGGCAGCGGCATCTTGTTTGCGGTCAAGCAATTACAAAACAAGAGCAAGGGCTTTTACTCCATGGAAGACTTGATGCTGCCCTTCTTCCACTTGAAGGACGACGAAGAAGAGTTGGCAAAGACCCAGACCAAACCTTGGTGGAAATTCTGGGCCAACTGAAGCCACCATCGGCAGTCAACTAGCCCCCCAAAGTCAACAACACCGAGCGCAGGTCAGGGCCGGTAAAGGTCGGCTCAGGCTTCAAAGCTTCGAAGGGCAAACCTTGGCGGTTGACCCAATGGGTTTGAAAGCCAAACCAAGTGGCTCCCAGCGCATCCCAAGCGTTACTGGAGACAAACAAGACCTCGTCTTTGTGCACGGGGATGGTGGTTAGCACCAGCCCATAGCTTTCTGGCGAGGTCTTGAACAAGCGAATGTCGTCCACCGAAATCACATGGTCCAGCAACTCGGTCATGCCCGCGCTTTGAACAGCCGATGCCAACATGTCCGGGCTGCCGTTGGACAAGATCGCGGTGACCAAGCCTTGTGATTTGATCGTTTGCAGCACAGCCAAGTTTTCTGGAAATGCCGAGAGGTGGGCGTATTGCGCCATCAATTGCGCCACTTGCCCTTGCTGACGGTCCAGATGCAAACGGTCCAAGGTGTACTCAAGCGACAGCCGCGTCAGCGCCCAAAAGGGCTGGTAATAACGGCTGCCCGTCGCTGAATGGGGGTCGGACTGGGTGATGAGGCGCGTGTACTCGATTTGCTTGTCGCGCCACAACACAGCAATCTGAGGGCCCTGCCCTGGGTACAAAGTTTCGGCCAAAGCTTGAATCGAATACACATCGAACAAGGTGCCATACGCATCGAACACCACCGCTTTGATTGTCATATTGAACGCCTGGTTGGCCTGCTCACAGGCTGTTTGTGTGGAATTGCTATTGGGCGCATGGATGGCCCATCATGAAAACGCTTGTGTGTGCCCATGCTTGACCCCATCAACCCAAAGCCAGCACGAGACCCAAGGGCAAAAAGGCCAGCGCCAAAACATGGCCTACGATGACAGTAGACGCCACCTTGTGCGGCTCCACCTGGTACTTGTCGGCCAACATGAAGTTGAACACCGCTGGCGGCAGGCAGGCAAACAAGATCAAGGCACCGCGCTCAACCCCTTGCAAAGGCAACACGGCCAAGAGCGCATACACCACGGCCAAACGGATGACCAGCACCCACACCGACGCTTGGGCGCCGACCTTGGCATCTTGAACTTGGCTGCTCGCCAAACGCGCGCCCAAGGACATCAGCATCATGGGCACCAACACATTGCCGATCAAAGTCAACGACGTTTGCAGCCAAGCCGGCAGCTCCAGCTGCCACTGGGAGCTGGCCACGCCCAACACCGTGGCCCACACCAAGGGGTTCGCATAGACCATGCGCCAGTCAATTTTTCCGCTCATGATGCCCGCGCCCAAGGTGAAATGCAGCACATTGGAGATCACGATCAACACCACTGCGGGTCCCATGCCCTCTGGGCCGTAAGCCAATGCAATCAAGGGAATGCCCACGGGGCCCACGTTGGTGAACATGACGCAGGGCAAAAATGCCGCCTTGCTCGCCCCCGACAAAGACGCCAACGGCCAAGCCAGCAAGCCGCTGAGCAAGATCACCGCCACGGCGGCCCCGGTGAAGGTCAAGGCCGCGATCGGGTCAAAGGACTTGGCCGACAAGGACGTGAAGATCAATACGGGCAGCGCAATGTCCACGATCAATTTGTTGGCTCCAGCCAGATCCGGCTTGACGCGGCGGCTGTAGAAAAAACCCACCAAAGCCAACACAAAAATGGGCAAGGTGATGGTGGCAATTTGTGAAAACATGGTCTGAATCTCGTGCTGCGGCCCAATGGCAATTGAAGCCATTATGTTTGACGAAATGCGGCAATAGATTCAGAAAAATTTGCCATTCGTACAAATAGACACCCATCTAGCCACGCAGAGCGACGCCCGCGTCGGCTGCGTGAATCAGGCGCCGTGCGCCTTCATCGCCTTGCCCACCTCCAGGGCACCCTGCTCGGACCCCGAACGGGGCACGGTTTCGCCATGGGTGTCGTGCAATTGGCTCAGGGCCTGGGCCAAGCGTTCTGCGGT
>NZ_CALBEX010000522.1 GCF_937889215.1 uncultured Limnohabitans sp. | reverse complement strand
GCGGTGACCCGCAGCCAACCAGACCGGAATCATCTTGCGGTAGAGGTAACTCCAAGCCGGATTGCCGTGCAGACACAGCCAGGTCAACGGCGCATTCGTATCACCTTCATCCAGGTAGTGCATGCGCAGCCCGGCGATGCTGGGCAGGTCGTTCACATGATGCGGCTGCCAAGGGTAGTCGGGCAAATCGGCAAATGCAGCGTCGGGTGTGCGCAGCGCGTCTTCTCTGAGTGGTTGGGTGTTCATTCTTTTGGGCCTGAAAAAGTCTTTGAGCAACTGGCTGCATTCTTCGGCCAGCACGCCGCCTGTGACCTGGGTTTGATGGTTCAGTTGCGTGTGGTCAAACAAGTTGAGCACCGAGCCTGCTACTCCGGTGCGCGGATCAGCAGCGCCAAACACCACCCGGTCGAGCCGGGCGTGCAACATGGCGCCGCTGCACATGGCGCAGGGCTCCAGCGTCACATACAGCGTGCAGCCGTCGAGCCGGTAATTGCCCAAGATTCGTGCAGCTTCACGCAGCGCCACCACCTCGGCGTGCGCTGTCGGGTCGTGGCTGGCAATCGGGGCGTTGCGGCCCGTGGCGATGACTTGCCCGTTCTTAACGACCACCGCACCCACGGGCACTTCACCCGCTGCGCTGGCCAGGTGGGCTTGCTCCAGGGCTAGGCGCATGCCTTGCTCATGGGTCAGGTTCATGGCACCAACCCCAGGTCTTTCATCCAACGGGCCAGTGCCTGAGTTTGTTCGGTGCCTTGCGCATAAGCCTTGTGCATGGCGGCATGGGCTTCGGGTCGGTGCTGGTTGAGCTTCACGGCACACTGCAAATCGGTGATCTGCATTTCAAAAGCCACAATGCCGTTCAGCATCGCCCCAGTGTAGTGGGCAGGCAATTCGCGCCACTGCTGCGCATAAGCGGGCTCGTGCTCGGCAATCAGGCATTTGAGCAAACGGTCACGGTCTTCGTGCGGGTCAATGATGCGCGTCAGCACCTTGGCCTGCACCGCCAAGTAGGTCCATGTCGGCACGCGCTGCTTTTCAGAATACACGCTCGGTGACATATAGGCCTGCGGCCCCATGAAACTCACCAAGGCCTGGGGTTGCGAAGCCAGCAACTGCGCCTGCGAGTTGGCTCGGGCGCAGTGCCCTAGCAAAACGCCATGCTCAGACTGCGGGCCATCGGGCCACAGCGAAGCCGCTTGCCAATGCATCGGAATGTGGCTGAGCACCGGAAAACCATCTGCCCCGACCGAGACGATGGACGCCAAGGGGTGCTCGGCCATGATGCGCTGGGCGATAGCGGGGTCTGAGTGGTTGAAGTGCTTGGGCAGGTACATGGTGCCTTGAGGTTACCAAAAGTCAGGGCATTGATCCCGCTGCTCAAGGCCGCTCAGGCTCTAGCCGCAACAAGGCCCCATCGGGGCCATCGCTCAGCAAATAAACCAAACCGTCTGGCCCCATGCGGACATCGCGGATGCGCCCAGCCCGGCCTTGCAGCAAACGCTCTTCTCGGATGACTTTCTCGCCATCGAGCACCAGTCGCACCAGCATTTGGCCGCGCAAGGCTCCCACCAGTACATTACCCTGCCATTGCGGAAACTGCGAGCCACTCACAAATGCCATGCCCGAAGGCGCAATCGAGGGCACCCACACATGCAAGGGTTGCACCATGCCGGGCTTGGCCTGCCCCTCACCAATGCGCGTGCCCAAGCCATAGTTGACCCCGTAGGTGATCACGGGCCAGCCGTAATTGAAACCTGGGCGCATCAGATTGACCTCGTCACCGCCTTGCGGCCCGTGCTCGTGCGTCCACAGCTCGCCGGTTTGGGGATGCAGGGCCGCGCCTTGCAAGTTGCGGTTGCCCAGGGTCCATTTTTCGGGCAAAGCACCAGCCCGCTTGGCAAAGGGGTTGTCGGCAGGCACGCGGCCATCGTCGTGCAATCGGATGACCGAGCCGGCATGGTCATCCAGCCTTTGGGCGCGGTCTTTGTCACCCCGGTCACCCAAGGTCAGGTAAACCATCCCGGTTTTGTCAAACACAATGCGCCCACCAAAATGCTGGCTTGAACGGGTCTTAGGCTGCA
>NZ_CALBEX010000521.1 GCF_937889215.1 uncultured Limnohabitans sp. | reverse complement strand
ACACGCGCTTGCGCGGCGGCGTTGGCCAAAATTTCTGCATTGACTTGGGCTTCAATCTGGCGGATTTCGGCGTCGGTCACGGGCGCGTTGTGCGCAAAGTCAAAGCGGGTGCGCTCGGCATTGACCAAGCTGCCCTTTTGCTGCACATGGCTGCCCAGCACTTCGCGCAGGGCTTTGTGCATCAAGTGGGTGGCGCTGTGGTTGCGCACGGTGGCGGCGCGCACCGCCAGGTCCACATGCGCTTGCACCGCGTCGCCCACTCTCAGGCTGCCCGATTTCAATTCACCGTGGTGGCCAAACACATCGGCCTTGATCTTGAGGGTGTCGGCCACGTTGAACTGGCCACCCGCGTTGTTCAGCACGCCTTGGTCGCCCACTTGGCCGCCGGACTCGGCGTAGAAAGGTGTAGTGTCCAACACCACCACGCCTGCTTGACCGGCTTTGAGTTCGGTCACAGCGTTGCCGTCGGCATACAAGGCCAGCACTTTGGCGTTGGCCGTCAGGTCTTCGTAGCCCACAAAGTCGTTGCCAGCGCCGGAGTAGTCCAGCGCCTTGTCCATCTTGAACTTGCCAGCCGCGCGGGCCTGGGCCTTTTGTTTTTCCATGGCGGTGGCAAAACAGGCTTCGTCCACGCTCAAGCCACGCTCGCGGCACACATCGGCCGACAAATCAAGCGGGAAACCGTAGGTGTCGTGCAGCTTGAAAGCCACCTCGCCGGGCAACACTTTCACGCCACCGTCGAGGGCGGCATCCAGAATCTGCATGCCGCTTTGCAGTGTTTCAAAGAAGCGCTCTTCTTCGATGCGCAAGATATCGGCAATGCGATCGGCCTGATCGGCCATGTTGGGGTAAGCCGCGCCCATGAGCTTGACGAGATCGGGCACCAGCTTGTGGAAGAACGGGGTCTTTTGGCCCAGCAAATAACCGTGGCGAATGGCGCGTCGGATGATGCGGCGCTGCACATAGCCGCGACCTTCGTTGCTCGGCACCACGCCGTCGCTCACCAAAAAAGCGGTGGCGCGGATGTGGTCGGCGATGACGCGCAGCGACTTGTTGTTCAGGTCGGTGCAGCCGGTTTCGCGCGATGCCGCCTTGATCAGCGCGTCAAAAATGTCGATCTCGTAGTTGCTGTGAACGTGCTGCAAGATGGCAGCCAAGCGCTCCAGACCCATGCCGGTGTCCACACAAGGCGCGGGCAGCGGCGTGACGGCACCGGTCTCGTCCATGTTGAACTGCATGAACACGTTGTTCCAGATTTCGATAAAACGGTCACCGTCTTCATCGGGGCTGCCGGGTGGGCCACCGGGAATATGGGCACCGTGGTCGTAAAAAATCTCGGAGCAAGGACCGCACGGGCCAGTGTCGGCCATCATCCAGAAGTTGTCGGACTTGTAGCGGCCGCCCTTGTTGTCCCCAATGCGGATGATGCGGTTCTCTGCCTTGATGCGCTCGGGCGTCCAGCCCGATTGGACAAAAATGCCTTCCCAAATAGCATAGGCCTCGTCGTCTTCCATGTAGACCGTGGCGTAGAGCTTGTCGGCGGGCAACTTGTAGACCTGGGTCAGCAGCTCC
>NZ_CALBEX010000520.1 GCF_937889215.1 uncultured Limnohabitans sp. | reverse complement strand
CATGCACCGAGGCAACGGGTGTTAAAAATCTTGGTTGTTCAAGACCAAATGTGCAGGGGCATTGGCATTGATTGGTACCCGGCGGCCTTGAAAGAACATTTTCAGTTTGTCCCACTGGCCTGTTTGAACCAAAAATGGCGCCGTGCCGCGCACGGTCTTTTTCATGCCTGCAGGCAGTTTCACCAAGGTGAGCAGGTTGTCTTGGTCGCGCACGCACAATTCCGTGTCTTCAATCGCTTCAAAGAACACATAGTTGCCCGGCTTGAGTGGCGCCGCCGTCGTGTGGGTAGCGCTGCCCTCGCGCATTTTGGGATCACACGCGGGGGCTTGCGTTGGGGTGGCCATGGCATCGGTGGATGGTGTGGATAGCGCCGACAAGGCAGATGGTTGGCTTTGCGTTAGAACGGCCTGCGCAGCTGGTGCGGATGCTTCAGGCGTGCTGGGCAGCATGGTGGCAAGCGCCATGGCTCGCTCGGGGGCAGACGGTGACGGCATAGCCTTGTTGGCGTTGCTTTGGATCCATTCGTGGCCCATTAAAACCGCCGCGCCAAAGGCCAAGACTGAAAAAGCCACCCACAGAGGTTTGGGCGAAAAGCCCAGGCTTCGGTTCAACGGTGCAGCCTGCAAAGAGGGTTCGCTGGTCGCCCAAGTGTTCGCTTGGGTGGGCGAGGGTTCTGGGGTCGCGTCGTCCATGTTCACCGGTGAGGTCGGCTCTTCTGACTTCGAAACTTCACAAAGCATGACGACTTCATGTCCCAATTTTTTGAGCAGTTTGAGCCCTGTGCTGCGTTTGATTTGTGGGTTGTAAAAACTGTTGCCCTCTCCTTGTTCCAGTTCCTTCAATTGAGCGACCGAGACTGTGTTCATGCGCGCAAAAACCAAAGCATCGATGCCTGCAGCCTCTCGCAAGCTGAGCAGCAATTGAGCATCCTCAGGTTGCCAAGTAAGTTTATTCATGGGGTGTGACTGGCTTTGTCTTTTCAAGGATGAAGAGAGGGGGAGCAGGCGGGTCTGAAATTGATATTTTTGATGGATTGAGGACGTGCCATGCTTGATGGGAGCGCATTCTTGAAATCCATAAAATTCATTTTTTCCGGTTAAAAAACCTGCATTTGGCGAGAGTTAATGGTTTTTCCGAGTCCGGGGCACTCAAAAGCAGTCATGAGTGAAGGCGTTTGAAACGTGGAAACCGCGTCAATGTCAAGCTTGGCAGTGCCTAAGCATGTTCACGACAATATTAGAGTAATTTGCACTTATTTGGCAAGCGGGAAAAGGAATTTTATAGGTCGGGTTTCCCCCATCTGCCTGAGGGTTTTGGGGTGGGCCAATTGGGTGGGGCGAGGGTACGGCTCAGTGACTGCTGCGGGTCCGGACCAGCCCAACACCCTTGCACTGATTGCGCGGTGCCCACACGCTGCCCCCGATGGGGCAGCGCCAGTGTTTCAATCGCGCCGGACGGTGAAGATCAAGTCCAGAGCGCTTTGCTCGCCTGCTTGTGCCCGCAGGGTCAGGCGACGCGAAAGATCGTAGAAGATGTAAAGCGAACCAAAAGCGCCGTTCAGGCTGGTTTCGTAGGCCAAATAAAAGTCTTTGGACACACGTTTGCCCAGGGTCACTGCCGCACCGGTGGCGGTGGCGTCTGAGCGGCTGCCACTGGCCAGCGATATTTCATCCAATCCCAAACTGCTGGCCAGTTCACCACTGAGGCTTTTGCCATTGCCGCTGAGCAGCGCCACCGCCGCTTGTTGCAGCACGGCCGATTCGGCTCCGCCATTGGCAGCAGGTCTGCCCAGCACCAGCCAGGCCAGTTTGTCGGCATCGGGCAGGTCGGGTTCGGCATACAGGCGCACGCGTGGCAGCAAGACCGTGCCCGTGATTTGTACCCCCACACTTTGCGCCAGGTTGGGTCGCAAGGCGATGATGTCCAGACTTGGGTTGTTGTAAGGGCCGCTGAAGCGCAATACGCCTGTCTCAATGCTCAGCAGCTGGCCGTAGGCCTTGTATCGGCCGCCATTTGTTCGCACCTGTCCGGTCAGATGGGGAATGCCTTCCGTGCTGGTGTTGCTGACCAGCGTCAGCTGCCCCGCCAGACGCGTGGTGAGCCCTTGGCCTTGCAATTGGAAGTCGGGCCCCAGGTCGAGGGTGACGCGCACATCGGGCACGCCCAGCCATGATTTGGCGGGCGCTGCGAAGTCGGGTGGCGTGGTCAGCGCGGGTGAGTCGTATTGCGCCATGCCGGGGCGGATCACCACCACGTCGTCGCCCAGTGCGGGCGTGCTGTCTTCAGGCAAGATGAAAAGGGCTTGGTCGGCCTTGAGGTCGCCACGCAGCTGCAATTGACCTCTTGTCAGGTTCGCCGTCAATGCGCCGGAAACGACCAGACGTCGATCGGCCCGGTTGCTGATGCGAAGACCTTTGGCCTCGATGCGCAGGGCCAAGATGGCCGCGCGCAAGGGGTTGGTGCTGGCGTTGGCTGTCGCGTTGCCGTTTGTGCGCGATGCGGGGACTGCGTTGAATTGAACTTGGCCGCTGGCCAGCAACTCGCCGCCTTGCGCCCCGGCGCCGCGCAAAGTCAGACGATCCAAAATGAGCGTTTGGCCTTGCAGTCGGGCTTGCAATTGACCTTGGTTGAACTCGATGCCTTGCACCGCAGAACGAACGGCCAGTTGCTCGGCTTGCAATTGGCCTTGCCATTGTGGCTGAGCGCGTGTGCCAGTCACGTCAAAACGTGCGTCCAGCGTGCCTTGCACCCGCCAGCCCGGTGGCGCCAGCACCGACCAAGCGCCCACTTGCGGTAAGCGGGCGTGCACCGAGCCGGTCAATGGGGCTTGCTCGGGCCATTGCCAACCATCGGCAGTCTGGCTCAGTTGGCTGTGCAATTGGGCCTGAACCTGGCCCAATTGTTCACTGTCCCAGTTCAATTGCGCATGCAGGTTTTCATTCAAGATGTTCACACGGATCCGGGC
>NZ_CALBEX010000519.1 GCF_937889215.1 uncultured Limnohabitans sp. | reverse complement strand
CGGGTAAAGACGATGCTGCGCAAGGCATGGATTTTTTGCAATCCATGCCCAGACGGTGGGTCACGACTTACATACCACTGGTGATCTTCGTCTTCATCTTGCTGTTCCCTTTTTACTGGATGGTGATCACCTCGTTCAAGCCCAACGAAGAACTTTTGTCGCGTGATGGCAACCCGTTTTGGTTCATCAACCCAACTTTGGCGCACTTCGAAAAACTGTTGTTCCAAACCGCTTACCCGTCTTGGCTTTGGAACACCATCGTCGTGTCAGTGGTGTCGACTTTCATTTCCTTGGTGGCCTCAGTGCTCGCCGCCTACGCCATCGAACGCTTGCGTTTTCAAGGTGCTAAGACAGCCGGGGGTGCGATTTTCTTGGCCTACCTGGTGCCGCCATCTATCCTGTTCATCCCACTGGCAGCGATCATTTTTCAGCTTGGCTTGTTTGACACTCGCATGGCATTGATCTTGTCATACCCGACATTTTTGATTCCGTTTTGCACTTGGCTGCTGATGAGTTATTTCCGTTCCATTCCCTACGAACTTGAAGAATGCGCCTTGATTGATGGTGCCAGCCGCTGGCAAATTCTCACCAAAATCGTACTGCCTTTGGCCGTGCCGGGCCTTATTTCTGCAGGCATCTTTGCCTTCACATTGAGCTGGAACGAATTCATCTACGCACTGACCTTCATCTCATCTTCCGAGAACAAAACCGTACCCGTAGGCGTTGTAACAGAACTGGTCGAAGGTGACGTCTACCACTGGGGTTCCCTCATGGCTGGCGCCTTGTTGGGTTCCTTGCCTGTGGCCTTTGTGTATTCGTTCTTTGTCGAGCATTACGTTTCGGGCATGACCGGCTCCGTCAAAGAGTGATGCTTGATCGACGGTTGGGCAGCTCACTCGGCATGGCTTGCCATCCAGCACCAAGCGCAAAGCTTGGGAGCTGGGTTTCTATCTCACCTTCTCATCTTCAAACAACATGACTTCTACCCCCCGCAAAAAACCCGAAGACCTGCGCAGCCAGCAATGGTTTGGCCGCCAAGACCGCGATGGCTTTGCCTACCGCAGCTGGGTCAAGGGCAAGGGCGTGCCGCACGACCAGTTTGACGGCCGCCCGGTCATCGGCATTTGCAACACCTTCAGCGAACTCACGCCCTGCAACTCGCACTTCCGCACCCTGGCCGAGCAGGTCAAGATCGGCGTGTACGAGGCAGGTGGCTTTCCGCTCGAATTTCCAGTCATGTCTCTGGGTGAGACCCTATTGCGCCCCACGGCCATGCTCTACCGCAACCTGGCGTCCATGGACGTGGAAGAATCCATTCGCGGCAACCCGATTGACGGCGTGGTGCTGCTCATGGGCTGCGACAAGACCACTCCCAGCTTGCTGATGGGCGCGTC
>NZ_CALBEX010000518.1 GCF_937889215.1 uncultured Limnohabitans sp. | reverse complement strand
ATGCCCGGTGGTGTGGCAGGGGTGGCTGCAATAATTGCGGCCCCCCTATGCCGATGCAGCGCAAAGCAGCTCAGGCAGCAACGCCCTTCGCGTTCTCCACGTACTCTTCAATTTGATTGAAGTTCAGGTACTTGTAGATCGCAGCGCCATCCTTGTTCACGATGCCCATGGCTTCGTGGTACTCGGCGACGGTCGGGATGTGGCCCAGCTTGGACGCAATCGCCGCCAACTCGGCCGAAGCCAAAAACACGTTGGTGTTCTTACCCAAGCGGTTGGGGAAGTTGCGCGTCGAGGTGGACACCACCGTGGCGCCTTCGCGCACCTGGGCCTGATTGCCCATGCACAGCGAGCAGCCGGGCATTTCGGTACGGGCACCGGCGGCGCCGAAGTTGGCGTAATGACCTTCCTTGATCAGCTCGCTCTCGTCCATCTTGGTCGGTGGGGCGACCCACAGCTTGACCGGGATGTCGCGGCTGCCGCCGAGCAGCTTGGCTGCTGCGCGGAAGTGGCCGATGTTGGTCATGCACGAACCGATGAACGCTTCGTCGATCTTGGTGCCTGCGACGTCGGACAAGAACTTGGCGTCGTCCGGGTCGTTGGGGCAGCACAGGATCGGCTCTTTGATCTCGTTCATGTCGATCTCAATAACGTGTGCGTACTCGGCATCTTTGTCGGCCTCGAGCAGGTTGGGCGCGTCGAGCCAGGCCTGGACCTTCTCGATGCGGCGCTGCAGCGTGCGCTTGTCTTCGTAGCCGTTGGCAATCATGTTTTGCATGAGCACCACGTTGGACTTCAGGTATTCCTCGACCGGCTCCTTGTTGAGCTTGATCGTGCAACCCGCGGCCGAACGCTCGGCAGACGCGTCGGACAATTCAAACGCTTGCTCCACCTTCAGGTTGGGCAGGCCTTCGATTTCCAGGATGCGGCCAGAGAACTCGTTGATCTTGCCGGACTTGGCTACAGTCAACAGGCCTTGCTTGATGCCGTACAAGGGAATCGCGTGCACCAAGTCGCGCAGGGTCACGCCGGGCTGCATCTCGCCTTTGAAGCGCACCAACACGGACTCGGGCATGTCCAAAGGCATCACGCCCGTGGCGGCTCCAAAGGCGACCAAGCCGGAACCGGCTGGGAAGGAAATGCCGATGGGGAAACGGGTGTGCGAGTCGCCACCGGTGCCGACGGTGTCAGGCAACAACAAACGGTTGAGCCAAGAATGGATCACGCCATCGCCGGGGCGCAAGGACACGCCGCCGCGGTTGCTGATGAAGGCGGGCAGTTCGCGGTGGGTCTTGACGTCCACGGCCTTGGGGTAAGCGGCGGTGTGGCAGAAAGACTGCATCACCATGTCGGCGCTGAAGCCCAAGCAAGCCAAGTCTTTCAACTCGTCGCGGGTCATGGGGCCGGTGGTGTCTTGCGAGCCCACGGTGGTCATCTTGGGTTCGCAGTAGGTGCCGGGGCGAACGCCTTGGCCTTCTGGCAAACCGACCGCACGACCGACCATCTTTTGGGCCAAAGTGAAACCGGCTTTCGTCGAAGCAGGCACAGTGGGCAGGCGGAACACGGTGGACACAGGCAGACCCAGGAACTCACGCGCCTTGGCGGTGAGTGAGCGGCCGATGATCAGGTTGATGCGGCCGCCAGCACGGACTTCGTCAAACAAAACATCGCTCTTGAGTTGGAAGGTGGTGACGGTTTTGCCGTCTTTGACGATCTTGCCTTCATAGGGCAACACGTCCACCACATCGCCCATGTTCAAGCCCGACACGTCGGCTTCGATGGGCAATGCGCCGGAGTCTTCTTGGGTGTTGAAGAAGATTGGGGCGATTTTGCCGCCCAAAGTCACACCGCCAAAGCGCTTGTTGGGTACAAAAGGAATGTCTTCACCAAAGCCCCAAATGATGCTGTTGGTAGCGGACTTGCGGCTGGAACCCGTGCCGACCACGTCACCCACGTATGACAGCAAGTGGCCCTTTTTCTTCAACTCTTCGATCATGGCCATGGGGCCACGCTTGCCGTCTTCTTCGGGCTTGAAGGGTGCGCCTTCGCGGGTGTTTTTCAACATCGCCAGGTAGTGCAGCGGGATGTCGGGGCGGCTCCAGGCGTCTGGGGCGGGCGACAAGTCGTCGGTGTTGGTCTCGCCAGGCACCTTGAAGACGGTGATGGTGATTTTTTTCTCAACTTCGGGGCGGCTGGTGAACCACTCGGCCTCGGCCCAGCTTTGCATGACTTCTTTAGCCTTGGCGTTGCCTGCCTTGGCTTTTTCGGCGACGTCGTTGAAGAAGTCGAACATCAAGAGGGTTTTCTTCAGGCCTTCGGCGGCCACGGCGGCCACTTCGGCGTTGTCGAGCAACTCGATCAAGGGGTGCACGTTGTAGCCACCCACCATGGTGCCGAGCAATTCGGTGGCCTTGGCTTTAGAGACCAGGGCGACGCTCAGTTCGCCATGCGCCACAGCGGCCAGGAAGGAAGCTTTGACCTTGGCGGCGTCGTCTACGCCGGGTGGCACGCGGTGGGTCAGCAATTCCATCAAGAAGGCGTCTTCGCCTGCAGGCGGGTTTTTGATCAGCTCGATCAGCTCGGCCACTTGCTTGGCATCCAGCGGCAGAGGCGGAATGCCCAAAGCGGCGCGTTCTGCGGCGTGTTCACGGTAGGTTTTCAACATGGTTTTTTTCTCCGGTCAGTCAAATTAATCGGGGGCTCGGCCCATGCCTGTGGTGTCAAACAGGTCAGGCTGAGGTTGGTTTTTGGTGGCTTGCTCGTAGGCCACTTGCTCGGGGTGCGCGCAGTCATCGGCCACGCGACGGCCTTTCTTCTGGTCCATCAGCATGGATTTGTTGGCCAGTTGCAGCCACACAGCACCGGCTTTTTTGTCTTCAAGGCGCAGCGCGCCCGTGCTGGTCTGGACGGGGTACATGCTGTACCGAAAACCTTTGCCTTGTACATTGAAAAAGCCTGGCCGAGCAGCATCTGCCTCGACACGCACGCTGGCGCCCAATTCACACGGTAGCAGACCCTGATGGATCTGCTGGGCAATGGCCATGTCCGGGCTCACTGGCGCCGTGTCGGTTTTGGCCAACGGCGGCTCAGGTGTCACCATCGCGGCAGCTTGGGTCGCAGCCAGCGCAGGCGTTGCAACCCAAACGGACAATGCTTTGGTCGAGACATCACCGGCCACGACCGGCGGTGCCACAGGGGTGTTAGGCGGCTTGACCGTGTTAGCGACCCTGGCAGCGGCAGCGGCAATGGCTTGGGCTTGCAACCGAGCGGTGACATCGGCCGTTGCACGCGTTGAGGTCGTCTTACCAGAGGCCCCCTTGGCCACGGCAGGGGGCTGGCTTTGTGCCAAAGCGGGCACCAACAGCAAAACACTGACGATCAACACGCGGAGTTTGGGCATGGACGAACCCTGAAGTTGGGTACACATCATGACGGTCTGCACTCCACGGCCCCACCCGGAACGGCCAAAAGCACCTGCACTTCGGCGGGCAAATGGCGGCCCGTTTGGTGGGCTCGCTCGATCAGTTGCCAAAAGAAACGGTAGCTGGCGCGGTCATGCAACTGCCCTCCGTGGCTGATGGGCGCCCAGTTGGCCGCCTGTGCCGCCAAGATGATCTGGCTGGCTTGATCGATTTGGGCTTCGCTGGGGGCCATGGCCTCCAAAATGGGGCGAATCTGGTCGGGGTGAATGCTCCACATGCGGGTGTAGCCCA
>NZ_CALBEX010000517.1 GCF_937889215.1 uncultured Limnohabitans sp. | reverse complement strand
AGATTTTTGGCCAGCAGACCAAAGACCACCAAAAACACCAGGCAAAAAATGTACTTTTGCAGTGGCGTGTCGATCGGCATACCAAACACATTCAGGTCCGTTACCGAGACCGAGCCCGAAGCGTTGTTGTTGGTGAACCAGCCGATGCGCAAGAAGGCCCAGTCGCAAAAGAACTGCGCCGCGAGCGTGGCCACCGCCAAGTACAGGCCCTTCACGCGCAAACTGGGAATACCAAAGAACATGCCGACCAAGGTGGCAAAGAAGCCTCCGGCCAACAAGCCCACGATCAGGGGCATGCCTTCGATGCGTATGTAGGTGTTGTAGGCCATGTAGGCCCCCACAGCCATGAATGCCCCTGAACCCAGGGAAATCTGGCCGCAATAACCCACCAAAATATTCACCCCCAAAGCGGCCAAGGCCAGGATCAAGAAAGGAATCAGGATGGCTCGGAACATGTATTCATCGGCGATGAACGGCACCCCGATGAAGGCAAATGCAATGAAGGCAAGGATGACCCAGCGGTCTTGCGCAATCGCAAAGATCTGCTGGTCGCTGCGGTAAGAGGTCTTGTACTGACCGTTTTCTCTGTAAAACATGTTTTCTCTCCTTACACGCGGTCGATGATTTTTTCGCCGAACAAGCCTTGCGGACGGAACAGCAAGAACACCAGCGCCAGCACATAAGCAAACCAAATCTCGATGCCGCCGCCCACATAGGGGCCCAGGTACACCTCAGACAATTTCTCACCCACGCCAATGATCAGGCCGCCGATGATGGCGCCAGGCACTGAAGTCAGTCCGCCCAAAATGATCACCGGCAAAGCACGCAAAGCCACCGTGGTCAGCGAGAACTGCACGCCCATCTTGGAGCCCCAGATGATGCCGGCCACCAAGGCGGTCAGGCCCGCCACAAACCAGACGATCACCCAAATGCGGTTGAGCGGAATACCGATCGATTGCGCAGCTTGGTGGTCATCGGCCACCGCACGCAAGGCGCGGCCAGTGCCAGTTTTTTGGAAGAACAGCGACAAGACCACCACCAGCAAAGCCGCAATGCACGCGGCATACACATCTTCGAGGTTGACCAACACGCCGCCTTCAAACACGTTCTCGAACAGAAAAATCGGGTCTTTGGGCATGCCCACATCGATTTTGTAAATGTCGCTGCCAAAAATTGTCTGGCCCAAGCCATCCAAAAAGTAGGTGATACCAAGAGTGGCCATGAGCAAAGTCACCCCTTCTTGGTTCACCAAGTGGCGCAACACCAAGCGCTCAATCAGCCAGGCCAGCACGAACATGATGGCTGCGGCCAGCACAAAGGCCACCAAGTTGCCCAAAAACTTGTCTTCAATGCCCAGCCAACCAGGCGCCCATTCCGAAAAACGCGCCATCGCCAAAGCCGCGAACAACACCATTGCGCCTTGCGCAAAGTTGAACACCCCCGAGGCCTTGAAGATCAATACAAAGCCCAGTGCCACCAACGCATACAACATGCCTGCCATCAGGCCACCCAAAAGGGCTTCCAAGAAAAATGC
>NZ_CALBEX010000516.1 GCF_937889215.1 uncultured Limnohabitans sp. | reverse complement strand
GATTTGAGCCAAGCGCTCAGCAGCTGGGTAGGCTCCAAAACCGTGTGCGGCCTGACATAACCCCGGCTGCGGCGCGCAGCACCGCTGCGCTCAGGGTTTACACGAATTTGAGCTTTGAGCGACAGACACCGCCAATGCGGGGCCCTATCTTGCGTGGTCCGGTGGTGCGCTGACGCCAGCTGGATTGATTTTTTGGGGGCATCTTCCCCTTGTTTATGAGAAACCGTGCACAGGAGTGAACGATGGTGAAATTCAAAGTCAATGGCGAGGCCGTCTCGGTCGACGCCACGCCGCAGACCCCACTGCTGTGGGTCATTCGCGAAAAACTCAACCTCACCGGCACCAAGTTCGGCTGCGGCATTGCGCAGTGCGGTGCCTGCACGGTGCACCTCAACGGTGAACCGGTGCGTTCTTGCTCGCTGCCCGTGTCGGCAGCCGAGGGCCAAAACATCACCACCGTGGAAGGTCTCATGAAGACGCCTACAGGCCAAGCGCTGCAGGCGGGCTGGATCAAAGCCCAAGCGCCGCAATGCGGCTACTGCCAGTCCGGTCAACTCATGGCTGCGGCCAAGGTGATCAGCGTGGTCAAAAAAGACTTGAGCCGCACCGAAATTTTGGAAGCCATGAGCGGCAACATCTGCCGCTGCGGCACCTACAACCAGATCGCCAGCGCTGTTTCCCACGCTCAAAAAACCCTCCAAGGAGGCAAGGCATGAACACGATGAACACCACACCGAGCGTGTCGCGCCGCGCCTTCATTTTGGGCTCGGGCAGCCTCGCCTTGGGCCTGTCTTTTGGCCTGACACAAACCGAGCTGGCCCTGGCTCAAACCCCCGGCGCTGGTGGCATGGCCCCCAACAGCTGGATCAACATCGGCCTGGATGGCGTGGTGACCTTGATGTCACCGGCTTCCGAAATGGGCCAAGGCACCATGACCGCCATGCCTTTGCTGCTGGCCGAAGAGATGGATTTGGACTGGAGCCAAGTGCGCGTAGAGCAGTCGCCCAGTGACCCCAAGCGTTTTGGCAACCCCCGCTTTGGCGGCGGCATGACCACAGGTGGATCGCGCACAGTGCAAG
>NZ_CALBEX010000515.1 GCF_937889215.1 uncultured Limnohabitans sp. | reverse complement strand
GGCAACACGCCCATGCGGCCAGTGCGGGGCCAGGTCACGTCCAAGTGGGCTTGTTTGCCGGTGCGGCACGGCCCGCCACGGGGTATGCCTTTCAGCGCATTCAGCGCTGGGCGGCGGCCTGTGCCCATGTCCTGGTGCAAGGCGGCGTGCCCATCGCGCACCCCCAAGAGCCAGCCTTGCGCGGCTGGATGGACCAGCTGTTTTTGAAGGTGCTGCGCCGCCAACCCGCCTTGGGACCCGAGCTGTTCATGGCGATGTTTGCCGGGGTTTCAACCCCACGCGTGATCCGATTCATGGGGGAAGGCGCTCGGCTTTCGGACTGTGCAGCCATCGCCTGCGCCTTGCCCCCCCGGCCGTTTTTGCGACAACTTTTCAGTGGGCCTCGGTGGTCATGACCGCCATGCGTTGGCAAGGTGGGGTGTTCAGCGTTCTGGCGCTGTTGACCAGCATCGCCTGTGTGGTGTTACCGCCGGCAGACCCGCAGTCGGTGTTGGTGTGGGTGGGCTTGTTGATTGTCTTACTGGGTGTGCCACATGGCGCGTTGGATCCGATTTATGCGCAAGCTTGGCCAGGCATACAAGGCCGCGCAGCTTGGGCCGTCTTCGTTTGGGCCTACCTGTTGCTGGCCGCCTGCGTGCTTGGGGTGTGGTGGTGGGCTCCAACGGTTTTCCTGTGGGGGTTTTTGGCCATTTCGGTGCTGCATTTTTCTGGCGATTTAGCAACTGGGACATCGGGTTGGACGCGGTTTTTTTATGGTGGTGCAGTGATTGTGTTGCCCGCGGCCTTACACGCGGACGAACTCACAAGGCTCTTCGCGCTCCTGACCAACCCAGAGAGCGCGGCTTGGGTGGTGCCCGCCTTGCAAGTCATGGTCTGGCCGTGGCTGGCGGCCTTGGTGGGAGCGGTGGTGCTGAGTGCGCGCCGCGATGCGAGCGTCGCGCTGGAAGTGTTGGCAGTCAGCGTGTTGGCTTTGGCTGCGCCGCCCTTGATCGGGTTCACCGTGTTCTTTTGCGCCATGCACAGCCCACGGCACATGCTGCGCACACAGGTGTTTGCGGGCATGGCGCTGCCAGCTTTGGCCGCCGTGGCAATATTGCCCATGCTGGGTGTTTTCTTGATGGCTGCAGGCGCTTGGTACGGCTTGCCAGATTCAAGCGTCGATGCGCGAATCGTTCAATTTATTTTTGTAGTCCTGGCAGCACTCACGGTGCCGCACATGCTCTTGGTCGAACGGGTGCGTTGGACGGGCTGGCCTTGATTGACCTGCACGCCAGGATGAAGACCGGGTCTTTGGCTCAGATGGCCACCCATTGCTGGATGTTTTTTTCTTTCATCTCGCTGCCAGGTCCGCTGGCCATCACCTCACCGCGCTCCATCACCAGATACCGATCGGCCAGGGCCTCGGCAAAATCGTAATACTGCTCGCACAGCAAAACCGCCATGCGTTGGCCTTGCAGGCCAACATCGGCCAGTTGCCGAATCACCCGGCCAATGTCCTTGATGATGCTGGGCTGGATGCCTTCTGTGGGCTCGTCCAGGATCAGCAAGCGCGGCTTGGCCGCCAAAGCCCGCGCGATGGCCAGTTGCTGTTGCTGCCCACCGGACAAGTCGCCACCCCGGCGATGCAGCATCTGCTGGAGCACTGGGAACAATTCGAACAACTCAGGCGGGATCGGCGTGCCATTGGGCTGTGTGGCCAAGCCCATGCGCAGGTTGTCTTGTACCGTGAGGCGGGCAAAAATTTCTCGGCCTTGGGGCACGTAACCGATCCCGGCTGCAGCACGTTCGTAGGGTTTGGCATTGGAGATGTCTTTGCCCTCCAAAACCACGTTACCACTTTTGATGGGCACCAGGCCCATCAAACTTTTGAGCAAGGTGGTCTTGCCCACGCCGTTGCGGCCCAAAAGCACAGTGACCTGACCTTGCTCGGCGCTCAAACTCACATCGCGCAAGATGTGGGAGCCGCCGTAATACTGGTGAATGTTTTGAACTGTCAGCATGTTTCAAATCTTTCCGTAGGTCGGACCTTCAGGTCCGACTCAGGGTCGTTGGAGGCACATGTCGGACCTGAAGGCTCGACCTGCAAAAATCGCGACTGATCAACGCCCCAAATAAACTTCAATCACACGC
>NZ_CALBEX010000514.1 GCF_937889215.1 uncultured Limnohabitans sp. | reverse complement strand
ATGGGCGCCAGGCGGAGGAACGTCCGGTCGTACTCGTCGGCCTCGACCACGATGTAGTCGCCCGTGCCCAGCTTGGCGTTGGCCCCTGCGCTGTTCAGGCGGCCTCCGATCACAAAGGTGGGGTCCAGTCCGGCTTCGGCCAAGACGCTCGCCACCAAGCTGGTGGTGGTGGTTTTGCCATGCGTGCCTGCAATGGCGATGCCTTGCTTCATGCGCATGAGTTCGGCCAACATGACCGCACGCGGGACGATGGGGATGTGGCGTGCACGCGCAGCCAATACCTCGGGGTTGTCGGCCTTGACGGCAGTCGATGTCACCACCGCATCGGCGTCTTGGACGTTGTCAGGGGTGTGGCCCACATGGGTTTCAATGCCCAAAGCGGCCAAGCGCTGCAGCGTGGCGCTGTCGTTCAAATCCGAACCTGAAATTTGGTAGCCCAGGTTCAACAACACTTCAGCAATGCCGCTCATGCCCGAGCCGCCCACGCCAATGAAATGTATTTTTCGGATCGCGTGTTTCATCCCGCCAATTCCTCACAAGCCATCACAACCTCGCGGGTTGCATTTGTTTTTTTCTGTGCATGGGCTTTTTGCGCCACATCCAACAAGGTTTCTCGGCTCAAGGCCGCCAGCCTGTCGGCCAAGTTTTGCGGCGTCAATTCGGCCTGGGGTGTTAACCAGCCGCCGCCCGAGGCCACCAAAAATTGCGCGTTGGTGGTTTGGTGGTCATCCACCGCAAACGGAAAAGGCACATACAAAGCCGCCACCCCGACCGCAGCCAACTCGGTCACGGTGCTGGCCCCGGCGCGGCAGATCACGAGATCGGCTTGCGCAAATGCCGTGGCGGTGTCGTCAATGAAAGGGGTCAACTCGGCTTGCACACCTGCGACCGCGTAGTTGGTCCGCAAGGCTTCAATTTGTTTCGCGCCGCTTTGGTGCGTGACCACGGGGCGCTTGTCTTCGGACAGCAAGGCCAGCGCTTGCGGAACGATGTCGTTCAGGGCTTTGGCGCCCAAGCTGCCGCCCACCACCAGCACCCGCAGTGGACCTGTGCGCCCGGCAAATCGTTGTTCTGGGGTGGCTTGTTCTGTGAAGGATCGGCGCAGTGGGTTGCCCACCCATTGACCTGTTTTGAACACGCCTGGGAAAGCCGTGAAGACCCGGTCGGCCAATGCCGCCAGCACCTTATTGGCCAGGCCCGCGACCGAATTTTGCTCGTGCAAAACCAAGGGCTTGCCCCACAAACTGGCCATCATGCCGCCGGGGAAGGTGATGTACCCGCCCAAGCCCAACACCACATCGGGTTGCACGCGGCGAACCACCTGCAGGCTTTGCCAAAAAGCACGCAACAAACGCAGTGGCAGCAACGCCAGGGTCTGCAAGCCTTTGCCGCGCACCCCACCAAAATCGACAGGCTCGAAAGCGAAACCGCGTGCAGGCACCAGCTCGGCCTCCATGCTGGCGGGCGCGCCCAGCCAATGCACTTGCCAGCCTGCTTCGCGCAGGGCCTCGGCCACGGCCAAGCCTGGAAAAATGTGTCCCCCTGTGCCGCCGGCCATGACCAATGCAGTTTTGATCTTGTCTGTCATGCTCGGCCTCCACGCATCATTTGTTTGTTTTCGGCATCGATGCGCAACACGATGGCGATGGCCACCAAGTTCATCAAGATGGCCGAACCGCCGTAACTCATGAGGGGCAAGGTCAGGCCTTTGGTGGGCAAGGCACCCAGGTTCACGCCCATGTTGATGAAGGCCTGAAAGCCAATCCAAATGCCCACGCCTTGGGCAACCAAACCGGCAAACACTTTTTCCAGCGCAATCGCTTGGCGTCCAATCACCATGATGCGGCGGCTGAGCCACAAGAACAGGCAGATCACCAAAGTCACGCCCACGAGGCCAAATTCTTCACCGATCACAGCCAGCAAAAAGTCGGTATGCGCCTCGGGCAACCAGTGCAACTTTTCTACGCTGCCCCCCAGCCCGACACCCCAAATTTCACCGCGACCAATGGCAATCAATGAGTGGGTCAGTTGGTAGCCTTTGCCCAAGGCGTGCTCCGCACTGAAAGGATCGAGGTAGGCAAAGATGCGCTCTCTGCGCCACGGCGATTCGGCAATCATGACCACAAACGCCAGAATCAAGACGCCCAAAATCAGGAAGAACATCCGGGCATTCACGCCACCCAAAAACAAAATGCCCATGGCCACGGTGGCAATGACCATGAACGCGCCCATGTCCGGCTCTGCAAGCAAGAAGACCCCGGCCAAGCCCACTGCGGCCCCCATGGGCCAAACGGCCTTGAAGAACTTTTCTTTCACATCCATCTTGCGCACCATGTAATCGGCGGCGTAAATGATGGTGGCCAATTTGGCCAATTCAGAGGGCTGAAAATTCATCACCCCAAAAGAAATCCAGCGCCGGGCCCCATTGACGCCCTTGCCAATGAACGGCACGAGCACCAAGGCCAGCAACACCAAGGCCAACAAGAACAAGGGCTTGGCCAGCTTTTCCCAGGTTTCCATCCGGATCTGAAACGCCAGCAAGGCCACAATGAAACCCACCACCATGGAGATGACATGCCGGGTTAAAAAGTGGGTGTGTGAATAGCGCGCAAATTTGGGGTTGTCCGGCATCGCAATCGAGGCCGAATACACCATGACCATGCCCCACAGCAGCAATGCACCCACCACCCAAAGCAGGGCCTGGTCAACACTTTGCATGCGGGCCGCATTGCCGCGTGAATGGCTGTTCAGACCGTAGTCACCTAAGTTGACCGGTAAGCTCTGCACCCCCGCTGATGCCCCACCCGACACGCGACCAGGAACCAACGCAAGCAAGCGTGCAAACCCCATGTGCAGGCGTTGGCTGATGCTCAAGCTGTCGCTCACAGGCCACCCTCCATCGACACACCTGCAGCTTGCGCCAATTCGGCCACGGCCTGACAAAAAACCTCGGCACGGTGACCGTAATGTTCAAACATGTCAAAACTTGCGCAGGCTGGCGACATCAGCACCGCGTCGCCACTTTTGGCCTCGGCGGCGGCTTGCACCACGGCGTCTTGCATGTCACGGGCATCCAACAAAGCCACGCCCGTGTTGTGCAACACCTCGCGGATGCGCGGCGCATCTCGGCCAATCAAGACCACACTGCGGGCAAAGCGCGACACGGGATCGGCCAAGGGCGAGAAATCTTGGCCTTTGCCATCACCGCCCAAAATCACCACCACACGCCGATCAGCGCCCAGCCCTTGCAAGGCGGCCACCGTGGCGCCCACATTGGTGCCTTTGCTGTCGTCAAAATACTCCACCTCATGGACGATGGCCACCGGCTCGACGCGGTGGGGTTCGCCCCGGTATTCGCGCAAGCCGTACAGCATGGGGCCCAGGGCGCAGCCCGCGCTGCTGGCCAGCGCCAGGGCGGCGAGCGCATTGACTGCGTTGTGGCGACCGCGGATGCGCAAAGCATCGGCTGGCATCAGGCGTTGAATGTGCAGCTCTTCTTCAGCGTCTTTGCGGCGGCGACGTGTTTCATCGGCCTCCAAAGCGCGCACCAACCAGGTCATACCGTGCGTCACTTCAATGCCGAAGTCCCCTGGGCGTTGGGGCATGTCGCCACCAAACTGCACGCAAGCGCGCTCTAACGGTTTTTGCAACTTCACGCGCACAGGCGCTGGCCGCATGGCCATGACCTGCGGGTCTTCGCGGTTGAGCACCATCAGGGCCTGCGCTCCAAAAATGCGGGCTTTGGCCGCAGCATAGTCGGCCATGCTGCCATGCCAGTCCAGGTGGTCTTGCGAGATGTTGAGCACTGTCGCGGCCGTGGGTTCAAAACCCTCGCTGCTGTCGAGTTGGAAGCTGGAAAGCTCCAACACCCACACTTGGGGCAACGCTTGCGCCATGGGGTCCAGGGTGACCGGTGGCAGGGGCTGCGCAAGCGCAAGCTCGGCTTCGGCTTCGGCTTCGGGTACCTCGTCCGGTTCTTCTGACGTGCCCGCGGCTTGCTCAAGCACATCCACCGTCTCGGGCGCATCGCCGGTTGCCGCTTCAGTCGTGTGCGTTTCGCTTGTGGCCTGCACAGGGGCGGGGCTCTGGACGACCAAGGCCTCGGTTGGCTCGCTGTCCATTTCAGCCGCTTCACGCTCGGCCAATTCACGTTCAGCGGCGTCCTGCGCGACTTGCGCCTGGGCTTGGGTCATGGCCTGGGCCAAGGTGTCGAGCAATGTGGGGCCAATGTTGCCCGCCACTTTCACGGTTTTACCCGCACGCGCCACCAGCTGCCCGGTGAGCGATGTGACCGTGGTCTTGCCATTGGTGCCGGTGATGGCCAGCACCTGCGGTGCGTAGCCAAAGCGGGCTTTCAAGTCTTGCAAGCCCGCTGCAAACAAGCTCAGCTCACCGCCTTGCCACAGGCCCATGCTGCGGGCCGCATCCACCACGGGGGCCACCACCTCAGGGGCGATGCCCGGGCTGCGGAACACCGCACGCACAGCCGTGCCTTCGACCAGACTGGCCACAAAAGTCCCCGACACAAAGCGCACGGCAGGCCACTCAGCCTGCAAAGCAGTCAACTGTGGCGGGGTTTCACGGGTGTCGGCCACGGTCACGTCGGCTCCGGCATGGGCACACCAACGGGCCATCGCCAGGCCCGAAGCACCCAAACCGAGAATCAGAACGTGTTGACCTTGGAGCTGCATGGCTTACCTCAGCTTCAGGGTCGACAAGCCGACCAGACACAGCAGCATGGTGATGATCCAGAAACGTACAACCACCTGCGTTTCTTTCCAGCCGCTTTTCTCAAAATGGTGATGCAAGGGCGCCATCTTCAGGATGCGTCGACCTTCACCGTATTTTTTCTTGGTGTACTTGAAGTAGGTGACCTGCGCCATCACCGACAAGGCCTCCACCACAAAGATGCCGCCCATGATGGCCAGCACAATTTCGGCCCGAACGATGACCGCGATGGTGCCCAGCGCTGCGCCCAGCGCCAGCGCGCCCACATCGCCCATGAACACTTGGGCAGGGTGGGTGTTAAACCACAAGAAGGCCAGGCCCGCGCCCGCCATGGCGGCGCAAAAAATCAGCAACTCGCCCGAGCCCGGAATGTGTGGGAAAAACAGGTACTTAGAATACACCGAGCTGCCCGTCACGTAGGCAAAAACGCCCAGCGCCGAGCCCACCATGACCACTGGCATGATGGCCAGGCCGTCCAAACCGTCCGTGAGGTTGACCGCATTGCTCGACCCCACGATCACCAAATAAGTCAGCAACACAAAGCCCAGCACACCCAGTGGATAGGTGATCTCTTTGAAGAAGGGCACCTGCAATCCGGCCTTCAGGGGCAAGCTCACTTCAAAGCCCGACATGACCCACTGAACAAACAAGTCCAACACCCGCGCGTTGGAATTTTCGGAAATGCTGAACACCAAACACAATGCGGCCAGCAAGCCGATGACCGATTGCCAGAAATACTTTTCGCGTGAACGCATGCCTTCGGGGTCTTTGTTGACCACCTTGCGCCAGTCGTCGACCCAGCCAATGGCCCCAAAGCCCAGGGTCACGATCAGCACGATCCAGACAAAACGGTTGGACAGGTCAAACCACAACAAAGTAGAGATGGCGATCGACAACAAGATGAGCACACCGCCCATGGTGGGGGTGCCGCTTTTGGACAAGTGCGATTCCATGCCGTAACCACGGATGGGCTGGCCAATCTTGAGCGAGGTCAAGCGGCGGATGACCCAGGGGCCTGCGGCCAGGCCGATCAAGAGCGCCGTCATCGCAGCCATCACCGCACGGAAGGTGATGTATTGGAAAACACGCAAAAAGCCCCACTCAGGGGACAAACTTTGCAACCATTGGGCCAGGCTAAGCAGCATGGGACTCTCCCTTTTTATTGTTTTGACTGTTCTGGTCGTCGCCCCGTGACAGCAGGGCTTGCACCACCCGCTCCATCTTCATGAAGCGAGAACCTTTGACGACCACACTCTGAAATTCACCCACCTGTGCGGTGACGGTTGTCAGCAACGTGTCCATGTCTTGAAAATGCCGGGCCATCCCAAAGGCCTGTGCACTGTGCGTGCACAAATCGCCCAGGGTGAACAAGGCTTCGATACCGCGCTCTGCGGCGTAGGCCCCCACCTCGGCATGGAACTCTGGGCCTTGGTTGCCGACTTCGCCCATGTCGCCCAGCACCAGCAAACGCGGCGAGGGCAACTCGGCCAAGACATCGATAGCGGCGCGCACCGAATCCGGGTTGGCGTTGTAGGTGTCGTCGATCAAGGTGATCTCGGCTGATTCGACGTTCAGCAGCAGTGCCCGTGATCGGCCCTGGACCGGCTCAAAAGCCACCAAGCCCTGGGCCACAGCCGCCAGCGGTACACCGGCAGCCAAAGCGCAGGCCGTGGCGGCCAGCGCATTTTTGACGTTGTGACGCCCGGCAATGTGCAGGCGCACAGGCGCGGTGCCCTCGGGGGTTTTGAGTGTGAACTGCCAAGCCCCCGACTGCCAAACCACCACAGCGGCCCGCACACTGGCTTCATCATTCGAGGCCATGGCAAAGCCATGGCAGACCCGCTGGCCTGACAAAGCCTGCCAAATCGGGGTGTAGGCATCGTCTGTCGGAAACACCGCCACGCCCTCAGGGGGCAAGGCCTGCAGCACAGCGCCGTTTTCGTGCGCCACCGCTTCGACCGTGCCCATGAATTCTTGGTGCTCGCGTTGCGCGTTGTTCACCAAGGCCACAGTGGGCCGAGCCAACTGAGACAAATAGGCGATTTCACCGGGGTGGTTCATGCCCAACTCGACGACAGCGATGCGGTGGTGGGCGCGTAAATTGAACAAGGTCAGCGGCACGCCAATGTCGTTGTTCAGGTTGCCCTGAGTGGACAAGGCATCATCACCCGCATAGGCGCGCAAAATGGCCGCGGTCATTTGTGTCACGGTGGTTTTGCCATTGCTGCCGGTCACCGCGATCAAGGGCAAACTGAACTGGGCACGCCAGCCTGCGGCGAGCTCACCCAAGGCGATGCGCGCATCGGGCACCACCAGCGCAGGCAAGCCTTGCGCCAGCGCCAGGGCTTCGCCCGAGGCTTCGCACACCACGGCTACGGCGCCTTGAGCCTTGGCTTGGGCGATGAAATCGTTGCCATCGAAACGCTCACCGCGCAAGGCTACAAACAGATCGCCGGCTTGCAGGCTGCGGCTGTCGGTGTGCACCCGATCGGCCACCTCATCCAACAGATTCACGCCGCGAGCCTGGCTCAGCCAGCTCAGGGCTTGCGTCAGCTTCAGGTTCATGGGGGTGTTCAAGCCACTCATGCGCCGACCCTCTGGCCAAGGTCTGCGCGCAGCTGCAACCCGGCTTGGACCTGCAGCACATCCGAAAAAGCATGCTGCACACCCATGATCTCTTGTGTGGTTTCGTGGCCTTTGCCCGCCACCAAAATCACATCTTGTGTGGCGGCTTGTGCCACGACCTCGGCGATGGCCACTGCGCGGTCCGATTGAATGTGAACCACCTGCGGACGCGTCAGGCCAGAAACCATCGCAGCCAAAATGGCCTCGGGTGATTCGGAGCGGGGGTTGTCGCTGGTCAATACCACTTGGTCGGCAGCGGCTTCTGCGGCGGCGGCCATCAAGGGGCGCTTCTTCGCATCGCGGTCGCCACCACAGCCCAGCACACACCACAAGCGCCCGCCCCGAGCAGCCGCTTGCGAGCGCAACGCCGCCAATGTGTGAGACACGGCATCGGGGGTGTGCGCGTAATCGACCACCACCAAAGGCAATGCACCACCTAGCGCCGAAGCCTGCACGCGCTGCATCCGGCCCGGCACTGCGGTCAAGTGGGCACAGGCTTGCACCGCCTGCGCCAAATCAACACCCAAAGCACGCATGCTGCCCAAGACGGCGAGCAGGTTGTCGATGTTGTAATCCCCTATGAGGCCTGTGTGCAGGGTCTGCACATTCGCACCCTCCGTGACTTCAAACGCCAAACCATCTTGGCTGGGCACAGCGCGGGCTTGCAAGCGGGCTGACGTTTGGCGCGAACAGGTCCACACATCCAGCCCACGGCCGTTCAAATTTTGGGCCAGCAGCGCACCCTGCGGGTCATCAACATTGATGACTGCGGCTTGCAAACCTGGCCAGCCAAACAAAGCTTCTTTGGCCGCCCAATAGTGCGCCATGTCACCGTGGTAATCGAGGTGGTCCTGTGTGAAATTGGTGAACACAGCCACCTGGATGCGCGTACCGTCGAGCCGGTGTTCAGCCAATCCGATGGATGAAGCCTCAATGGCGCAATGCGTGACACCGTCATCGACAAACCGCTTGAACTGCCGCTGCAGCAACACCGGATCGGGCGTGGTCATGCCCGTGCTCACCAGCTCAGGCACGCGGCCAACGCCCAAAGTGCCGATCAGGCCGCAAGCATGCCCCAGCAAAGGCGAAGACATGGCCTGCGCCAGCCACCAGGCCACTGAAGTCTTGCCGTTAGTGCCCGTGACCGCCAGTACGCCAAGCGCTTGGCTTGGCTGCTCGTAATAAGCATCGGCGACCCGCCCCGTTTGTGCTTTCAGCTCAGGCATCGCAGCCAAGCACGGCAGCGCATCGGACGGCAGCGCTGCAAGCCACGGCTCATGGCCTTGGGCTTCCATCAAGCAAGCTGTAGCGCCTTGCGCCAAAGCCTGTGACACATAACGCCGACCGTCGGTGGCAGCCCCTGGCCATGCAATGAAACCATCGCCGGGCTGTACCAAGCGGCTGTCGGTGCGCAGCTCACCCGTCACACAGCCGCGCAACCAGCGGGCCGCGTCTTGAGCGTTGTGCAGGGTGCGCATCAAAACGACTCCTCCACCGCTTTGGCCACAATTTGCGGCTTGACCGCCATGTCGGGCTGCACGCCCATCAGGCGCAGGGTTTGCTGCACTGTTTGACTGAACACCGGCCCTGCTACAGCCCCACCGTAGAAAACGCCGTTAGAAGGCTCGTCGACCATCACCGCCACCACAATCCGCGGCTGCTCAATAGGGGCAATGCCCACAAAAAAGCTGCGGTACTTTTTGCTGGCGTAGCCCTTGCCTTTTTGCTTGCGTGCGGTGCCCGATTTCCCACCCACCGAATACCCAATGGTTTGGGCCAGTGGCCCGGTGCCACCTGGGCCCGCTGCCATCTGCAGCATCTTGCGCATGGCCATGGCATTTTTCGCGCTGATCACGCGGGTTCCGGCCACGGGTTGGTCCGTCTTCATCAAGGTCGTCGGCACGACTTCGCCGTCACGGGCAAACACGGTGTAGGCCCGCGCGACTTGCAGCAAGCTGCCCGAGACTCCGTAGCCGTAGCTCATGGTGGCTTGCTCAACCGGACGCCACGATTTGTAGGGCCGCAAACGGCCACTGACCACCCCCGGAAAAGGCAAAGTGGGCTTTTGCCCAAATCCCACTTCTGAGAACATTTCCCACATCTCACGCGCAGGCATCTGCATTGCGATCTTGACGGTGCCCACGTTGCTGGATTTTTGTATCACCTCATTGACCGTGAGCAAGCCGTGCGGGTGGGCATCGCTGATGGTGGAGCCCGTGATGTTGATCCGCCCAGGTGCGGTCTGGATTTGCGTCTCAGGCTTGACCAAACCTTTTTCCAGGGCCAGCGCCACCGTGAACGGCTTCATGGTGGAGCCCGGCTCAAAGGTGTCGGTCAGCGCGCGGTTACGCAGTTGCTCGCCGCTGAGGTTGACACGTTTGTCAGGCGAATAGCTTGGGTAATTGGCCAATGCCAAAATTTCACCCGTTTGGGTATCCAAAACCACCACACTGCCTGCCTTGGCTTTGTGCTCCGTGATCGCATCACGCAAGGTTTGGTAGGCGTAGAACTGCACTTTGCTGTCGATGCTCAGCTGCAAATCTTGACCATCCTCTGGCTGCACGGTCTCACCCACCGCTTCAACCACGCGGCCAAGTCGGTCCTTGATGACCCGACGCGAACCCGCCTGGCCTGCCAGTTGCTTTTGAAAAACCAGCTCAACGCCCTCTTGCCCTTTGTCTTCGACGTTGGTGAAGCCCACAACATGGGCGGAAGCCTCGCCTTCAGGGTAGACCCGTTTGTACTCTTTGATGTCGAACACGCCCTTGATGCCCAAGTCCAAAATTTGCTTGGCCACAGGCTCGTCCATTTGGCGGCGCAACCAAACAAAGGTTTTTTCATCGTCCAGAAGCTTTTTGTCCAGCTCCGCTGTCGTCATGCCCAGCAAGCGGGCCAGTTGGCGCAATTTGGCTGGGTCGCGGTCGATGCTTTCAGGGCTGGCCCAAATGCTGGGCGCTGGCACACTGGAAGCCAGCAACACGCCATTGCGATCCAGCACACGGCCTCGGTTCGCGGGCAAGCTCAAGGTGCGCGCAAAACGCACTTCGCCTTGGCGAATGAAGAAATCGTTGTCAATGACCTGCACATGCGCAGCCCGCCCGACCAGGGCGATAAAACCCAAAGCCATCGCCGCCACAATCAGTTTGCTGCGCCAGACAGGCGTCTTGCTGGCCAGCAATGGGCTGGACGTCAATTGAACACTGCGGCTGTGGTTCACTTCGCCGCCCCTGTTTGAATGGATGTCGAGACCGCGTCCAATGCGCCATTGCCCGAAACGTAGCGGGTAATAGCCGGCGAGGCTGCGCGCATTTGCAATTGCTGGCGAGCGATTTTTTCAACCCGCAAAGGCGCGGCTTGGGCGCGGCGCTCAACGTCGAGACGGTCTTGATCGACCGCCAAGCGCTTGCTTTCTTGACGCGCGGTCTCCAAAGCCATGAACATGCGGCGTGACTCGTAATGGCTGTGCACCAGCCACAGAGCACTGGTGACCGTGGCGATCAGCAGCAGCAAACTGAGCCGGGTCATGCGGGCACCTCGGTGCGCTCGGCCATGCGCATGATGGCACTGCGTGAGCGCGGGTTGCCGCGCACTTCTGATTCGCTTGGGCGCACACGCCCTTGCGCTTTTAAGCGCATCTTCACGGGCTCGGCAAAGGGCACGCGGCGGTCCACCACCTCCTTGGAGTGCTTGGCGATGAACTGCTTGACGATGCGGTCCTCCAGCGAATGAAAGCTGATGACCACCAAGCGACCACCCGGGGCCAGCACCCGCAAACTGCCCTCTAGCGCCTGTTCGAGCTCTTCAAGTTCGGCATTGATGAAAATCCGAAAAGCCTGAAATGTCCGCGTGGCGGGGTTTTGCCCCGGCTCGCGGGTTTTGACCGTGTCAGCCACGAGCTGGGCCAAATCGGAGGTGCTTGATATTGGGCCCCGCTCCTCTCGGCGAGCCACAAGCGCCTTTGCAATCTGAAAAGCAAACCGTTCTTCGCCATAGTCACGTATCACCTCCGTGATTTGATCCACCTCTGCGGTGGCCAGCCAGTCGGCCACACTTTGACCGCGCGTGGTGTCCATGCGCATGTCCAGTGGGCCCTCAAAACGAAAAGAAAAACCCCTCTCGGGGCTGTCGATCTGGGGAGAGCTGATGCCCAAGTCCATCAGCACACCGTCGACACTGCCGGCGGGCAGCTCACCGAGGTGAGAAAAAGCATCGTGCCGAATAACGAACCGCTCATCTTCAATCCGCTGGGCTTCGGCAATGGCTTCCAAGTCACGGTCAAAGGCTTGCAAACGTCCTTGCGCAGACAAACGAGACAAGATCAGGCGTGAATGACCGCCACGGCCAAATGTGGCGTCCACATAAGTACCATCGGCCCCGGCTGCGGCTTGGAACAATTCGTCCACCGCTTCGTTCAAAAGCACGGTGGTGTGGGTCAGTGCGGTGTCGGTCATGGCGTTCAGAAGGAAAAGTCTTTGAACACGTCAGGCATCTCACCTTGCATGGCCTGCGCTTCTTGCGCGTCGTAAGTGGTTTTGTCCCACAGCTCAAAGTGATTGCCCATGCCCAGCAGCATGGTGTCTTTGGCAATACCGGCCGCCTGGCGCAATTCGGGCGAGATCAGCACGCGCCCGGTGCCGTCCATCTCCACATCCATGGCATTGCCCAAAAAGATGCGCTTCCACCACTGGGCCGACATGGGCAACTCGGCAATGCGCTCACGGAACTTTTCCCATTCGGGGCGGGGAAACACCATCAGGCAGCCATGCGGGTGCTTGGTGATCGTCAGCTGGCCCTGTGCCGTGGCGCTCAAGACGTCACGGTGCCGAGTCGGCACAGACAGCCGCCCCTTGGCATCCAGACTCAGCGATGAAGCCCCTTGAAACACGGCGAAGACCCTTTGGTGTGGAAAAAGCACATCAGTGGCACTAACTCCCACTTAATTGCACTTTTTTGCACTGTATCAGGAAATGAACACCAACCAAAGGGTGTAGATCGTTTTTTTTCAATGAAATCAAGGGCTTAGCACCCATACTGAACCTCAGTTGAATTTAAATTTCTTTCAAAATTAAACACTTACACGAGGCATTGAAAGTAAGACCTCAAGGAGTAAAAAAATCAAAAACAACAAAGTCGTTGGATGCAAAACACCCACTAAATTTAACAATTGCCGCCAAGACGTAAAAAAACCGCCTTGGCAGGCGGTTTTTGTCGTGATCAAGCACCAAGCAACGCTCAGTCACCAAACATTTTTTGCTTGAGTTCCCGGCGCTGCTGCGCTTCCAGTGACAAAGTGGCCGTGGGGCGTGCCAACAACCGGCCCACACCAATGGCTTCGCCTGTCTCATCGCAAAAACCGTAATCGCCTGCATCAATGCGCTGGATCGATTGCTCAATTTTCTTGAGCAGCTTGCGCTCACGGTCGCGGGTGCGCAGCTCCAAAGCGTGCTCTTCTTCAATGGTGGCACGGTCAGCCGGGTCGGGCACGACCACGGTGTCCTCGCGCAGGTGTTCTGTCGTCAGGCCTGCGCTGGCCAAAATGTCCTGCTTCAAATGCGTCAACTTCAGGCGGAAATAGGCCATCTGCATGTCGTTCATGTATTCGTCGTCGGACATGGCCAGAATCTCGGCATCCGACAACTCGTCGACCTTTTTGCTCTTCCAGTTGTTGGCCAGCTTGGGGTCTTTTTTGATGGGCGCAAAGGGCACGGACACAGCCGCTGGTTGTGTGCTGGGCAAAAAGCTCGATTTGGCCGCCGTGGAGGCCACTGCCGGGGGCAAAGAGGGCACGGTGATCTGTGCCAGACGGGCTGAGGGTCGCGTCGCGCGGACCAGCTGCTCGGGCGCAGGGGCCGTGCTGGCGGGGGTTGGTTCTGCAGGAGATTTAACTGATTCCACGGGGGTCACGCTCATAAGTTTCGCTTTGGATGCCTGGGCTGTCTTGGGGACAGGTGCTGCCTTGACAGGCTGAGGGGCAGCAGGACGGGAAGGGACGGCAGCGCTGGTTTTTTTGGCTGCCGTGGCTTTGGGGTCGGGGACCGCTTTTGCGGCAGGTTTGACTGCAGCTTTGGCAACAGGTTTGGGAGAGGCCTTGGCCACGGGTGGCTTCGCGGGTGCTGAAGATTTGACTGCGGCCTTGGCTGTGGGCAACTTGGCTGAAGCTGCAGGTTTGGCCACGGCCGGCTTCGCTGGCGATGCTTTAACTTTAGGCTGGGGGGCAGCTGCGGCTTTGACAGCAGTTGCTTTCTTGGCCACAGCGGCCTGTGTTTTTGGTTTTGTCTTGTTAGCGGTCTTCACGTCTTGTCTCCTAGCCGTGTCAAAGGGCAGACTTCAGACCGTCTGTCCCTGCGCAGCCGGCCCAAAACCTGTTCATGTGCTTTTCAAACCCTTGTTATAGACCTTGTGGGGTTCGCCAGCGCTGCCCAAAAGGCGGTGCCGTCGGCGGGCGATTGTAGCGACTAGAACGGTCAAAATTCGCCGCAAGGTGGATTAAAGACCAGATCGTTGCAAAACAATGCCCGACTGCACACAGACGGCCACCGTGCTCACACCAGGCACTGCTCCAGGCCTTGGAGCAAGATGTCTTTGGGCAAATCGATGCCAATGAAAACCATCTTGCTCATTTTGGTCTCGCTATCGGCCCACATGGGGCCCAAATCGCTGCCCATGAGCTGGTGCACGCCCTGGAAAATCACCTTGCGCTCGGTGCCGCGCATGTTCAACACGCCTTTGTAGCGCAGCATGCGCGGGCCATAAATGTTGACAATCGCACCCAGGAAATCTTCCAATTTGGCCGGATCAAAGGCTTTGTCAGAACGGAAAACGAAGCTCTTGACGTCATCGTCGTGGTGATGGTGGTGCCCCTGACCGTGGGCGGCATCGTGCTGGTGTGACGGATGGTCGCAGTGCTCGCCGTGCTCATGGTCGTGATCATGCTGGTGGGACGGGTGATCGCAATGCTCACCGTGCTCATGGTCGTGGTCATGCGCATCGTCTTTCAGAAAGTCCGGGTCGATGTCCAGCTTGGCGTTCAGGTTGAAACCTTTGAGGTCAAACACCTCAGACAGGGCCACCTCGCCGAAATGCACCACTTTTTGCGGGGCACGGGGATTCATGTGTTTCAAACGGTGCTGCAGGGCATCCAGTTCCTCAGGCGAGACCAGGTCGGCCTTGCTGATGAAGATCTGGTCTGCAAAGCCCACCTGACGACGCGCTTCTTGGCGGTCGTTGAGTTGCTGGGCAGCGTGCTTGGCGTCCACCAGCGTCAAGATGGAATCGAGCAAATAGGTCTCGGCGATCTCGTCGTCCATGAAAAAAGTCTGCGCCACCGGGCCGGGGTCGGCCAGACCCGTGGTTTCGATCACGATGCGGTCAAAGTCCAGCAAGCCCTTGCGGCGCTTGGCGGCCAACAGCTGCAAGGTCACGCGCAGGTCTTCGCGGATGGTGCAGCAGATGCAACCGTTGCTCATCTGGATGATCTGCTCGTTGGTGTCCGAGACCAGGATGTCGCTGTCGATGTTTTCCTCACCAAACTCGTTCTCGATCACGGCAATCTTTTGGCCGTGGGCCTCGGTCAGCACGCGCTTGAGCAGGGTGGTTTTGCCTGAGCCCAAGAAGCCGGTCAGGATGGTGGTGGGGATCAGGGACATGGCGCGGTTCCACTAAAAGACAAGAGTTGGGGAGTGTAGCGACGAATTCAAGCCCAGCACCTGAACGACGCGGCATGGCCTCACGCAAAGGCTTTGCCGCAGGCCGTGGGCTTCACTTGCGCTTGGCCCGGGGGTGCGTGGCGTCGTAGGTTTTGGCCAGGTGCTGAAAGTCCAGCCGCGTGTAGACCTGGGTGGTGCTGATGTTGGCGTGGCCCAGCAGCTCTTGCACCGCCCTCAAGTCGCCGCTGGACTGCAGCACATGGCTGGCAAAGGAGTGGCGCAGCATGTGCGGGTGCACAGGAGTGGCCAGACCTGCCAGCAGGCTGCGGCGCTTGAGGCGCTGCGCCACGCCGCGGGGCGTCAGGCGCGTACCGTGCTGCCCAGGAAACAGCGCCAGCGCCAAACTCGAGGCACCCGATGTCGGTTGCGTCAGCATGCCCGGCAATTGCGGGCGCATGGCCAGCCAGTGCGTCAGCGTCTCGATGGCCGCACGCCCCAAAGGCACGCTGCGGCGCTTGTTGCCTTTGCCCTGCACCTGCACTTCGGCATTGGGCAAGTCAATCCAGCCGCGCCCAGCCCGCGCTGCCTCGGTGCTGGCCACCACGTCCAATCCGGTCAGCTCGGCAATGCGCAGGCCACAGCCATACAGCAGCTCCACCATGGCCGCGTCGCGCGCTTCCAGCCAGGGGTCGTCGTTGTCCTCTTCGTGCTCGGCCAGTTGCACCGCTTCGTCCACCCCCAGCGCCTTGGGCAAGGGCTTGGCCACGCGCGGGGCGCGCACATCGGCCACCGGGTTCTGCGCGATCAAGCCTTCACGGCCCAGCCAGGTGTAAAAGCCGCGCCAACCCGACAAAATCAAGGCGATGCCCCGGCCACTGCGCCCGGCGCTGTGCATCTGCGCCACCCAGCGGCGGATGTGGCCGTTTTGCACCTGCAACAAAGGCAGCTGAATCGCCACAGCCATGTCGACCAGGCGCATCAAATCCAGCTGATACAGCGTGCAAGTGCGCTCGGCCAAGCGCTTTTCAAAGCGCACATGGTCCAGATAGCGGGTGACCAGCGGGTCGATGGCCGCTGAGTCCGACATAGCTCAGGCCTGCTGATTTTTCAACACCGACAAAGCCGCACCCGCCAGCTCGGCCAGGCGCTCCAGCAGATCGGTGCCCATCTGGTTGTTGAAGCGCTGGGCATCGGGCGAGGCCAACACCAACAAACCAAACGCAGGCTGACCCGGCGCTGCGCGCAGCGCCAGCAAAGCCAGCGACGCCGCCTTGGTGGGCTCGTCCAACCATTGCACCGCCTCGTAACCCGCGTTGGGGCCTAAATAAGGCGCGTCCAGCGTGGCGGCAAACTCTTGCACCGTCTCGGTCACGCCTTGGGCAAAGGCAGACTGGGCGTGCGCGACTTGCAGCGACCACAGGCGCAAGGCAACCTGAGGCACTTGGAATAAATCGCGGATGTTGTCGACCGCCGACTCGGCCAAATGGTCAGGCGGCGTGGCCAACAACTCGCACGACCAGCGGTGCAGCTTGTCGGTGAGGATCATGTTTTCGTTGCCGTGCCGCATCATGTCCATGATGCGGTGCTCCAGTGCCTTGATTTTGTCGCGCAACATTTGCGCCTGCCGCTCTTGCAGGCCCACAGCGCGGTGGCTTTGCGGGTGCGTTAGTTGCACCGTGGCCAAAAGCGAGGCGTGGCGCTCAAAAAAGTCCGGCGTGTTCACCAAGTAGTCGGCGATGTCGTCTTCGGTGATCGGGCTCATGGGCTCGGAAGGGGTCATGTCGGATCTCCAATCGTTCAGAAAAGGGCGTCGGGCACGTCGATGCTGCCCTCAAAAACAGAAGTGGCCGGGCCGGTCATGCGCACCGGGCTGTCGGCTTTGCCAGCCCACTCGATCGTGAGCACGCCGCCATGGGTCTGCACATCGACACGGCTGTCCAACCAGCCTTGGCGAATGCCTGCGACCACCGCCGCACACGCGCCTGTGCCGCAGGCCAAGGTCTCGCCTGCGCCGCGCTCGAACACCCGCAGCCGTATTTGGCTGCGCGAAACGATTTGCATGAAGCCCGCGTTCACCCGGTTGGGAAAAGCCGGGTGCCGCTCGATCAAGGGGCCTTGGGCCAGCACTGGAAAGGTGTCCACATCATCCACGCGCTGCACAGCATGCGGGTTGCCCATCGAGACCACGGCTACCCGCGCAATGCCCAGCTCGCCCAGCGCCAAGTCAAACACCGGCCAGCAATTGACCTGATCGCTGATCAGCCCCATGGGGTCAAAAGGCACGCTGGCCCAGTCAAACACGGGTGCCCCCATGTCCACCGTGACGCGCCCGTCAGGGTCCATGCGCAGCTCAATCTCGCCTTTTTGGACTTTCACGCGCACGGTGCTTTGGTTGGTCAGGCCTTTGTCGCGCACATAGCGCACAAAGCAGCGGGCACCGTTGCCGCAATGCTCCACCTCGCCGCCATCCGCGTTGTGGATCACGTATTCAAAGTCCAGGCCCGGCGCGGGCGAAGGCCGCACCGTGAGGATCTGGTCAGCCCCCA
>NZ_CALBEX010000513.1 GCF_937889215.1 uncultured Limnohabitans sp. | reverse complement strand
CCATGATTTGAAGCGTACCGAATTTCTTGATCAGGTGCCCTGTGAAAAAGCCCGGCGCAAACATGGCGATCACATGCCACTCCAGCACCAAGGCTGCATCGTCAAAACTGAAGCCGCACACTTGCATGGCCAGCGGCGTTGCCGCCATCAGCAGGTTCATCACGCCATAACTCAAAGCGGCCGCTGCCGCAGCGACGATGAACACCGGCTGGCGCATGATTTCGCGCAAAGGTCGCCCCACGCTGTCGCCCGGCTTTTTGGCAGGTACTGCCGGGAAGCGGATGAAGCTCATGCACACCATGGCCAAGATCGCCACAATGCCCAACGCCATGTAAGCGCCCAAAAACGGCACTTCGTACATGGTGCGGGTGCGCGAGGCCAGGTTGGGGCCCACGATGGCCCCGATCAAACCGCCCGCCAGCACCAGCGAGACCGCTTTTTCCTTGAAGCCATCTGCCGCCAATTCGGCCGCCGCAAAACGGTACAGCTGGCCGTTGGCGCTGTAATAACCGGCAATCACCGTGGCCGCCACCAGGAGCCAGAAGTTGTGGCTCCAAGCGGCGTAAGCAGCCAGCAGCGCTGAAAACAAAGCCACAACCAGCCCCAGCTGAAACGACACTTTGCGCCCCCAGCGCGACTGGCTCTTGGCCACCAGCCCGGTCGACAGCGCACCGCCCACCACATAGCCCATGACGGGCAAAGTCGCCATCCAGCCCAGCGGCGCCATGCTCAGACCCACCAGGCCGTTGATGGCAATGAAGGTGACGTTGTTGGTGAAGAACAGCCCTTGGCAGAGCGTGAGGAGGATCAGGTTCGGATTCATACCCTGCAGTGTATCGCCGGCCCGTCCGCCAACTTCGCCCATTGGCGACTGCACGCGCCTTGGCACATGCGTTCACCAGACACCGGCCTTGGGGCAGCGCTGCCGTTGTGCAGGGCCAGGGGGCTGGGCGTCGAAGCGGCCCATCGCCCGGTAAAATCAGCCCTCTCGCCAGCCTGCCCAAGGTCTGGCCATCGCGGGCACCCTTGGCTGCCTGCACGATCTTCAGGACCCCTTGTGACCTACGCCCACGAAACCCGGCGCCGCCGGACTTTTGCCATCATTTCGCACCCCGACGCCGGTAAAACCACGCTGACCGAAAAGCTCTTGCTGTTCTCCGGCGCGATCCAGATCGCCGGTTCGGTCAAGGCCCGCAAAGCTAGCCGCCACGCCACGTCCGACTGGATGGAAATCGAAAAGCAACGTGGCATCTCGGTGGCTTCGTCCGTGATGCAGATGCTCTACCGCGAGCACGTCATCAACCTGCTCGACACCCCCGGCCACAAAGACTTCTCGGAAGACACTTACCGCGTGCTCACGGCGGTGGACTCGGCGCTCATGGTGATCGACGCGGCCAACGGTGTGGAAGCACAAACCCGCCGCCTGATTGAGGTTTGCCGTCAGCGCGACACGCCCATCATCACCTTTGTGAACAAGATGGACCGCGAAGTGCGCGACCCGCTCGACATCTTGGACGAAGTCGAGCGCGAGCTGGGCATGCCCTGTGTGCCCATGACCTGGCCTGTGGGCCAAGGCAAGAGCTTCGGCGGCATCGTCAACCTGCGCACGCAGGCCATGACCGTGTTCGACTCCGGCAGCGAACGCCTGCCGCAAGACTTCGAAACCATCTCCCTCACCGAGCAGGCCCAACTGGCCGAGCGCTTTGGCTTGGAATGGCAGACCGCCATGGACAGCATGGAGCTGGCCACCGGCGCATCGCCCGCGTTTGACGAAGAAGCCTTTTTAGCGGGCAAACAAACGCCGGTTTTCTTCGGCTCCGGCGTGAACAACTTCGGTGTGATGGAAGTGCTGGACGCTCTGGTCGATTTGGCCCCCGCGCCCCGGCCCCGCACCAGCAACCTGTTGGTCAACAAGCAACCCGTGGTCAAAGAAATTCAGCCCGAAGACAGCGCGTTCTCGGGCGTGGTGTTCAAGGTGCAGGCCAATATGGATGCCAATCACCGCGACCGCATTGCCTTCGTGCGCATGGCGTCTGGCAAATACACGCCCGGTATGAAGCTCAAGGTGCAGCGCACCGCCAAAGAACTGCGCCCCACCAGCGTGGTCACTTTCTTATCGCAACGCCGTGAAGCGGTGGACGAAGCCTACGCGGGCGACATCATCGGCTTCACCACCCACGGCGGCGTGCAGCTGGGCGACACCATCACCGATGGCGCGAATCTGCAATTCACCGGCTTGCCGTTTTTTGCGCCCGAGCTCTTCATGACCGTGATCCTGAAGAACCCGCTGCGCACCAAGCAACTGCAAACCGGCCTCGACCAACTCGGCGAAGAAGGCGCGATCCAGGTCTTTAAACCCGAGATCGGCGGCCCTATGCTGCTGGGCGCAGTGGGCCAGCTGCAGTTTGAAGTGGTGCAGCACCGCCTCAAAGCGGAATACGACTGCGACGTGCGTCTGGAAGGCTGCCAGTACACCGGCGCCCGCTGGATCACCGCCGACACCCCGGCCGAGTTGCGCGAGTTCACCAACGCTTACCCGCAGCGCATGTCGCTGGATGCGGCAGGCACGCTGGCTTATTTGTGCACCAGCCCGTACGACGTGCGGCTGGCGCAAGAGCGCTTTCCCAAGATCCACTTCCATCCGCTGCGCGAGCATGCGGGCTTGGCCTTGGGCTCGGCAGGCTGACACGCCCAAAGACCCGCCCTGGATGGGGGTGGGTCAAGCCTGGCCGATGCGCTGAAACAAGCCCCCGGGCAGGCGACCCACCTGGCCCATCAGCTCCAGCTCCAGCAATTGGGCTTGCAGCTGCGCCGTAGGCCAGCCGCACCGCGCTTGCAGCGCGTCCAGCCCCACCGGATCGTGGCCCAAAGCCCGCAGCAGCGCCCGCTCGGCCGCATCTCCTGCATTTTCATCATCGCCAGCAAGGCCCGACGGCGCATCGCCCCCCGCCTGGTCAGGCGCGTCCAAGGCCAGCGCGGACTGCACTTGGGGCGTAGGCATGTGCAATTCTTCCAAGACATCTTGCGCCGACTCGACCAACTTCGCCCCTTGCTTGATCAGCGCATGGCAGCCCTTGGATTGGGCCGAATGGATGGAGCCGGGCAGCGCCATCACATCGCGGCCTTGCTCCAGGGCTTGTTTGGCGGTGATGAGCGAGCCTGACTGCAACGCGGCCTCGATCACCAAAGTGGCCTGTGACAAGCCTGAAATCAGCCGGTTGCGGCGCGGAAAGTTGGGGGCCAGGGGCGGCGTGCCCAGCGGGTACTCGCTCAGGATCAGGCCGTTTTGTGCGATGCGGTGCGCCAAGTCGCGGTGCTGACGCGGGTACACCCGGTCCAGCCCGGTGCCGACCACGGCGATGGTGGCCAGCTGACCCGCACGGGCCCCTTGCAGTGCGCCCTCGTGTGCAGCGCCATCCACGCCCAAGGCCAGGCCCGAGACCACGGTGAGGCCACTGGCGGCCAAACTTCGGGCGAATTCGCTGGCGTTGTCGCGGCCTTGGGGTGTGGGGTTGCGGCTGCCCACCATGGCCAGCGCCTGCGTGGCCTGCAGCTGTTGCAAATGGGTGATCTTGCCCATGGCGTAGAGCATCAGGGGCGGGTCTGGAATTTGCAGCAAGGGCGCAGGGTAGTCGGCGTCGCCCAGCGTGACCACGCAGCGCTGGGGGGTGGTGCCGTTGTGGGTGTCGGCCTGCAGCCAGTCGAGTGTGTCTTGCACCAGTTCTGGGCAGCCCGCGGGCATCTGCAAAAGCGCTCGGGCCTGAACAGCGGTGACGACCTGGCACAAAGCGGTCTCGGTTTGTGCCAGCACGGCTTCGGGTTCCCCAAAGGCCGCGAGCAATCGGCGGGCGCTTTCGGAGCCCACGCCCGGCGTGAGCAAGAGCCGCAACCAAGCACCCAATTCATCGGGGGTGTTCACCATCATGTCTCCCTGCGCGGCTTGAGTGCCGTCTGTGGGGCCATTGTGGGTCAAAGTCGGTGCTGCGCCAAGCGCTTGCTGGTTTGTCGGGAGTCTCTCGGGTGCAGTGCCTAAAATCATGCTTACTTCAGTCCACCGATCGCCCCCTCATGTTGCCCACCCCGCCCAAAGCCGCGCCATTGCTGCGCATTTGTATTCTGGAAAACGACGACTTGGAGCCGCCCTTGCTGGAGCGCTACAGCCGAGTGGGGGCGATGTTCGAGCGCTTGTTCGCGCAAGCCGGGTTTGAGGGGCAAATCGACACCTTCAGTGCGCGGCACGGGCAATACCCAGTCAGGTTTGACGCTTACGACGCGGTGCTGTTGACCGGCAGTCGGGCCGATTCGTTTTCAGACGACCCTTGGGTGGTGGCCTTGCGTGCGTGTGTGACCCAATTGCTGCAGGACAAACGCAAACTGCTGGGCGTGTGTTTTGGTCACCAATTGATCGCGCATTGTTTGGGCGCGCCTGTGCGGCGTGCCCCGCAAGGCTGGCGTGCCGGGCGGCAGGTCTACGATTGGCTGGGGACTCCCAAGCAAGTGGGTGGCGCTGCTGGGCAGGCGGTCCAAATCGGTTTGCTGGCCAGTCACCAGGACCAAGTGCTGGCCTTACCGTCTGGGGCCACCTTGTTGGCCACCCACCCCGATTGTCCGGTGGCCGCTTACGCTCTAGGTGACCAGGTTTTTTGCATCCAGCCACACCCGGAGTTCACGCCCGATGTGTCCGCCTTTTTGCTCGACAAGCGACGCGCCACTTTGGGCGAATCTTTTTACCAAACGGCCATGGGCAGCTTGAGCGAGCCCCACGACGGTTTGGCGCTGGCGCGGTTCATGATCCATTTTGTGCAATACGGACTATCCGCTGGCCCGCCGCCTCTCGCCACGGAAATGACCGAAAATAAGCGAATTCCCAATTGATTTTTTGACCCATGGCTTTGCTCCCTATTCTTTGCTACCCCGACCCTCGCCTGCACAAGGTGGCCAAACCTGTGCAGGCGGTGGACGCGCGCGTGCACGCCCTGATCGACGACATGCTGGAGACCATGTACGAGGCCAGCGGCATTGGCCTGGCCGCCACCCAAATTGATGTGCACGAGCGCTTGGTGGTGATCGACACCTCCGAAGAGCGCAACCAGCCGATGGTGCTGATCAACCCCGAAATCACCTGGATGAACGATGAGCGCGTGAAGGGCGAAGAAGGCTGCTTGTCGGTGCCTGGCATTTACGATGGCGTGGATCGCGCGACCGCTGTCAAGGTGACGGCCCAGGACCGCAGCGGCCACCACCGCACCATTGAGGCCGAGGGCATGCTGGCCATCTGCATCCAGCATGAGCTGGACCACCTGATGGGCAAGGTGTTTGTCGAGTACCTCTCGCCGCTCAAGCAAGGGCGCATCAAGACCAAGATGGTCAAAGCCCAAAAAGCCGAGCGCTGAGCACGGCATGCGGCTGATTTTTGCGGGCACCCCCGAATTTGCCCAGGTGGCCATGGCCGCACTGCAAGCTGCAGGCCACGAGATTGTGCTGGCGCTGACCCAGCCTGACCGCCCTGCAGGGCGCGGCATGAAGCTGCAGGCTTCCCCCGTCAAACAGTGGGCGCTGGACCACCAAGTGCCTGTGGCCCAGCCGCGCAGCTTGCGGCTCGACGGTAAATACCCCGATGACGCCGCTGCCGCCCGCCAGACTTTGCTGGCCGCGCAGGCAGACGCCATGGTCGTGGCGGCCTACGGCTTGATCCTGCCGCAGTGGGTGCTGGATTTGCCGCCCAAGGGTTGCCTGAACATCCACGCCTCTTTGTTGCCGCGCTGGCGCGGCGCGGCCCCGATCCACCGCGCCATTGAAGCGGGGGACACGCAAACCGGCATCACCATCATGCAGATGGATGCCGGGCTCGACACGGGCGACATGTTGTGGGTTTTGTCTTGCGCGGTCGGCCCCGAAGACAGCACCGTGGTGTTGCACGATCGCTTGGCCGACTTAGGCGGGCAGGCGATCGTGCAAGCCTTGGGCGCTTTGGACAGCCTGCCCCGCCAGCCTCAACCGCCCGAGGGCGTGACTTACGCGCACAAGATCGACAAATCCGAAGCGGCGCTGGACTGGGCGTTGAGTGCCGAGGTGCTGGCGCGGCGCATTCGGGCCTTCGACCCGTTTCCGGGCATGACCGTCCCACTGACCACAGCCTCGGGCGTGGAAACCATCAAGCTCTGGCAAGCCACAGCTGAAACGGCCGCGCAGGCAGCTGTTCAGAACGCCACACCGGGCACCGTGCTCAGCGCCGATGCGTCGGGCGTGCGGGTGGCCTGTGGCCAAGGCCAGTTGTGCCTGACACAGTTGCAGCGGCCTGGCGGCAAGCGCCTGTGCGCGGCTGACTTTTTGCGCGGCTGCCCCTTGCAGCCCGGTCAGCGCTTGGTGGCCTGATGTTTTTTCGGCCCACGCTTTACCGCCGCGCCGAGTTCTGGCAAGGCCTGCGCGACCTGGCCCCGCAAGCGCCTGGTGTGGCGGCTTGGGGCCTGATGACGGGCGTGGCCATGGTCAAGTCGGGCATGAGCGTGTTCGAGGCCGTGGCCATGACCATGCTGGTGTTTGCCGGCAGCTCGCAGCTGGCAGCCATTCCACTCTTGGTCGCCGGAGCGCCGGCTTGGGTGATTTTGGCGACTGGTTTTTGCGTCAACCTGCGCTTTGTGGTGTTCAGCTTGCACTTGCGGCCCTATCTGATGCACTTGCCGCGCTGGCAGCGCATGTGCCACGGCTATTTCACCGCCGACATCACCTATGTGCTGTTCACCCGGCACTACCCGCAGCCTGGTAACACCGACGCCGAGCGCACGGGGCAAGAGGCTTATTTGGCGGGCAACTATTTCCTGAACTGGGGCAGCTGGATCGTGGCCAGCTTGCTGGGGGTGGGCTTGGCCAACCTGATTCCGCCGGAATGGGGTTTGGGCTTTGCAGGCATTTTGTGTTTGCTGGGCATCCAGTGCTCGCTGGCCAGCTCGCGCATGCGCATTTTGTCGGCCGCCGTGGCGGGTGCGGCGGCTGTCGCAGCCTACCATTTGCCGCTCAAACTCAACATCGTGGTGGCGATCGCTGTGGCCGTGATCTTGTGTCTCACGGTCGAAAAAATCCGGCCAGCGCAGAAGGTGGCGGCATGAACGAAACCGATCTGTGGACGCTGGCCGTCATCGTGGGCCTGGCGGTGGTCACGGTGGTGGCCCGCAGTTTCTTTTTCATCTCCAGCCAATCTTGGCAGTTGCCCGGCTGGGCGCAGCGCGGTTTGCAGTACGCGCCCATTGCGGCCTTGTCGGCGGTGGTCATCCCCGAAATCATCACGGTGCAAGGCGAGTTGGTCAGCACTTGGCAAGACGCCCGCTTGTACGCAGCTGTTGTGGGTGTGGCCGCTTACTTTTGGCGGCGCGATGTGCTGATCACCATTTTGGCGGGCATGGCGGTGTACCTGCCCTTGCGCCTGGGGCTGGGCTGGTGAGCAGGGCCGATCCTGCCTTCAGGATCGCAGCCTAGTGCGTGAATCTTTGCGAATCATTGTTTCTCCACTGCTTTTAAAATTGAGCTTGATTTCCCGATACAGGACAAGACCCCTCCCATGAACGTCATCCGTTTTTCTGAATTCTGTGCCAACGGCCAAGCCGCTGGACAACGCGTGTTCATCCGCGCCGACCTGAATGTGCCGCAAGCCGATGACGGCAGCATCA
>NZ_CALBEX010000512.1 GCF_937889215.1 uncultured Limnohabitans sp. | reverse complement strand
GGCCCACTGGCTGCAAAACACACCTTTGCCTCATCTGCAAACTCCGTTGCAGGCTCAGGAAACCGTGTGTGGGAAGCGGTAACCACAAAACAAGCAAACACAAAAGCTTGCAAGCAATGACCTGCAGCGAACGCGCAGCAAGCCTTGAAGTTTCACATCTCGGAGGGGTACAAACTTTTACGCAGATTGCCAGACAATGCTCAGACCACCCTGCAACGATGCCCTCACGCCGGTGCAGCCGCCAGTGTTGGCGAGTGTGCCCAGCCCATCAGGGCTGCGGCTTGTTGGGTGTCGGCGCCAAGCCAAGCGTCATAAAGTTCGGGAGCAATGACCACGGGGGTGCGTTTTTCGTCGCCGGGTTTGTGAAACTCGCGCATGACAGGGTGCTCATCGGCATTCACGGTGAGCATGCTGAAGCTCACCACAGGCAGGCCTGTCTGGGGGTTTTGCCAGCGCTCCCACAGGCAGGCGATGGCCAAGGGCTCGCCTGAGGCGCACTGGATTTTCCAAGGCACTGCTTTGCCGCTGGCGTAGCTGGGCTCGTAAAAGTTGTCGACCAAAACCAGCCCCAATTGCCTGCGCCGCCAAGCGTTTCTGTAGCTGGGTTTTTCGGCCACGGTTTCGCTGCGGGCGTTGTAAGTGTGGCGGCCAATCTTGTCGTCTTTGGCCCAAGGCGGGATCAGGCCAAATCGCGCCAGTCCACAGGCCACGCGACCGGAGCGGTGGCTTTTCACCACGAGGGGCGCAGCGTAACCGGGGTAAGTGTCGGCCGGATAGTCGGCTGGCAAATCAAGCGCCAGGGTCTGTTTGAGCCACTGGGCGTTTTGGGTGGGCGTGAAATGTGTGCACAAGTTGGCAGTTTAGCGCGGGGTTGGGGCGGCCAGCGCATGGTGGCTTGGGCTCATTTTTTTCGCCTGAGCACCGAAGGCTCGACGGGCTCAGGGTCTTGCCACAGATCCGCCTGTCGGCGTCGAGGACGGTGATGCGGTCCCCATCCGAGACCCCCACCACGCGACCATGCAGCACTTGGGCATGGCAAATCCTCATGCACAGCGCACTTTGCAGGCGCTAAACTGTTTTGGATTGCATTGACCTTGCCCCCCATACCCGCCGAGGAGCCCATGAGCGAACTTGCACAATTTTTGGCCAGCCGCGATGCCTTGCTGACCCACCGCACCGACTACGATGCCGCAGTAGCGGCGTTTCGCTGGCCTGTTTTGACGCATTTCAATTGGGGGCTGGACTACTTTGACAGCATCGCACGGGACAACCCGGCCCCGGCTTTGCACATCGTCGAGGCCTCGGGCGAGCAGTTTCGCCTGAGCTATGCCGAGCTGTCACAACGCTCCAACCAAGTGGCCAATTGGCTGGTGGCCCTGGGTGCGCGCAAGGGCGACCGGATTTTGTTGATGATGGGCAACGAGGTGCCCTTGTGGGAGACCATGCTGGCGGCGATCAAGCTGGGCGTGGTGTTGATCCCTGCCACAACCTTGCTCTCGAGTGATGATTTGCAAGACCGCCTGGAACGTGGGCGGGTCAAATGCATCATCACCAATGCGGGGGGCATGGCCAAGGTCATGGATTTGCCCAGCACCGTGACGACTGGGCTGACCTTGGTAAGCGTGTCCGGCGGGGCGGGTTTGCCTGAGGGTTGGCTGGATTACGCGCAGTCGCACCAAGCCAGCACCGCCTTCACCCCGCCCGAGCCGACCCGGGTAACCGATCCTTTGCTGGAGTATTTCACCTCAGGCACCACGGCCAAGCCCAAGCTGGTGCAGCACACCCAGCAAAGTTACCCGGTGGGGCATTTGTCCACCTTGTATTGGCTGGGCCTGCAAAAAGGCGATGTGCACTGGACCATCAGCTCGCCGGGCTGGGCCAAGCACGCTTGGAGCTGCTTTTTTGCGCCGCTCAATGCGCAAGCCTGCGTGTTCATTTACAACTACGCACGCTTCAACGGCCCAGACATTCTGGGCACGCTGGTGCAGCACCGGGTCAACACCCTGTGCGCGCCGCCCACGGTGTGGCGCATGCTGATTCAAGAAGACCTGAAAGCCTGGCCCGTGCAGTTGCGCGAGCTGATTTCGGCGGGCGAGCCGCTCAATCCCGAGGTCATCGATCAGGTGCGCGCCGCCTGGCAAATCACCATCCGCGACGGCTATGGCCAGACCGAGACCACGGCCCAAATAGGCAACCCACCGGGTGCGCCGCTCAAAGCGGGCTCGATGGGGCGGCCTTTGCCTGGTTACCGGATGGTGCTGCTCAACGCCGATGGCGAAAGCGCCGACGAAGGGGAGATTTGCATCGACCTGGCACACCGCCCCACCGCGTTGATGAACGGCTATGCCGACGACGCGGACAAAACCGCTGAGGCCATGCGCGATGGGCACTACCACACGGGCGATGTGGGCCAGCGCGATGAGCAGGGTTACATCACGTATGTGGGCCGGGCCGACGATGTGTTCAAGTCCTCGGGCTACCGCATCAGCCCCTTCGAGCTGGAGAGTGCGCTGATCGAACACCCTGCCGTGGCCGAGGCGGCGGTGGTGCCTGCGCCCGATCCTGTTCGGGGCTTGGTGCCCAAGGCCTATGTGATCCTGTCCCCTGGCCACGCGCCGGATTCGGCCACGGCGGAGGCAATTTTCAGGTTCATGCGGGAGCGGGTCTCGGCCTACAAGTTGGTGCGCCGCATGGAGTTCAGCGACCTGCCCAAGACCATTTCGGGCAAGATCCGCCGGGTGGATTTGCGCAACCAAGAAAATGCGCGTGCAGCCCAAGGCGGCCGTCATGCGGGCGAGTTCCGAGAAGAAAACCCATGAGGCCCACATGAAGAAATGGATGCTTGCATGGCTGATGGCAGCCCTGCTGCTGCCCACGGCATTTGCCCAGCGCCTTTACGACGGCAGCGGTCGGCAGATTGGACGGGTGGATGCCGAGCGTTTTTACAACGCTTCTGGACAGCAACTCGGGCGGATCGATGGCGAGCGCGTGTATGACGCGTCTGGGCGGCAGTTGGGCCGTATCGACGGCAACCGGGTTTACAGCGCCTCGGGCAGCCAGATGGGACGCATCGACGGTGACCGCCTCTACAGCGCCTCGGGCTCGGCCATGGGCCGCATCGATGGCGACAAGCTTTACGACGGCTCCGGCCGACAGATTGGTCGCGCCGATGGACTGAGGCGCATGCAAATGATCGTATTTTTTTATTTCTTCATGTGAGACTGGCGCCATGACCGTTCGTGAAATCCTCAAGATGGGCGATGCCCAACTGCTGCGCGTGGCCGAGCCCGTGACCGTTTTTGACACACCCGAGCTGCACGCGCTGATTGCGGACATGCACGACACCATGGCCGCCGTGAATGGCGCAGGCCTGGCCGCACCCCAAATTGGCGTGAACCTGCAGCTGGTGATTTTTGGCAGCACGTCCGTGAACCCGCGCTACCCGGGCCGCCCGCTGGTCCCGCGCACGGTGCTGGTCAACCCGGAAATCACGCCGCTGGGAGCGGACGAAGAAGAAGATTGGGAAGGCTGTTTGTCGGTGCCCGGCTTGCGCGGTGTGGTGCCGCGCTGGTCGCGCATCCGTTACACCGGCTTTGACGAAAAAGGCATCCCCATCGACCGCGAGGTGGACGGGTTTCATGCCAGGGTGGTGCAACACGAATGCGACCACCTGATCGGCAAGCTTTACCCCATGCGGGTACGCGATTTCAGCCGCTTTGGTTTCACCGAGGTGCTGTTTCCAGAGATCAGCGCTGCCGAGGACGATTGATCTTTGACCCTTTGAGTTGCTCAGCGGGCTGTCGGACCCAAAGGGCACCGACCTACAAAGACAGACATTTCCAATAGGGCGTGGCCCTTTGGGTCTGACAGCCATCCCTTCGCGAAGCAGCGTTGAGAGCGGTTTCGGAACCTGAGCGCTTTTGATACTCTGAAGATGATGGCAGACAAAAAAGCCATTCGGCCTAGAGGGTTCTGCGCCAATGTGCGCAGGCTCAGGGCTTTTGGCCAGCCAAAAGCAAAGCCAAACCCACATCGTCGAGCACGGGCACGCCAAGGGCTTGGGCTTTGTCGAGTTTGCTGCCGGCTTCGGCTCCGGCTACCACGTAATGGGTTTTTTTGCTGACGGAGCCGGCCACTTTGGCGCCCAGGGATTCAAGCTGTTCTTTGGCCTCGTCGCGGCCCATGCTTTGCAGCGTGCCGGTGAGCACCACGGTGATGCCCGCCAAAGGCATTTCGGTCGGGGCCAAGGCCTCGCCTTCGGGCCAGATGACGCCTGCATCGCGCAGGGCTTGCACCACTTTGCGGTTGTGTGGCTGGTCAAAAAAGGTGCGGATGCTGTGGGCCACCACGGGACCCACATCGGCCACTTGCAAAAGCGCGTCTTCGCTGGCGACCATGATGGCGTCGAGCTGACCGAAGTGCCGGGCCAGTTCTTTGGCCGTGGCTTCGCCCACATGGCGGATGCCCAAGCTGAACAAAAAGCGCCCCAGGGTGGTGGTTTTGGACTTTTCCAAAGCCTCGAGCAAGTTGATGGCTGATTTTTCGGCCATGCGGTCTATGTTGGCCAAGCTGTCGAGCTTCAGGTGGTACAGGTCGGCCAGTGTCTTGACTTGGCCCGTGTCAACCAGTTGGTCCACCAGTTTGTCGCCCAAGCCATCCACGTCCATGGCGCGGCGGTGGGCAAAGTGCCAGATGGCTTGTTTGCGCTGGGCGCTGCAAAACAGGCCACCCGTGCAGCGGTGGTCGGCTTCGCCCTCTTCCCGCTCGGCCAGACTGCCGCACACGGGGCAGTGCGTCAACATGGTGAACAAAGGGGCTTCGGGCGGACGGCGGTCCAAAACTACCGACACCACTTCAGGGATCACATCACCTGCTCGGCGCACGATGACGGTATCCCCCACACGCACGTCTTTGCGGCGCGCTTCGAGTTCGTTGTGCAGCGTGGCATTGGTCACCGTGACCCCGCCGACAAACACCGGGGACAGTTTGGCCACGGGCGTGAGTTTGCCGGTGCGGCCCACTTGCACATCAATGGCCAACACGGTGGTCATTTCTTCTTGTGCGGGGTACTTGTGCGCCACAGCCCAACGCGGCTCGCGGGTCACAAAACCCAGACGAAGCTGCTGCGCCAAGTCGTTCACTTTGTAGACGACGCCGTCGATGTCGTAAGGCAAGGCGTCCCGTTCGGCGGCCATGCGCTGGTGAAACGCCACCAGCCCGGCAGCACCTTGCACAAACGCGGTTTGCTCGGCCACCGGAAAGCCCCAAGCCTTGAGCTGCATGAGCATGTCGTAGTGGGAGCTCCATTGCGGCCCGCCTTCGCTGGCCGGTGTGATGTCGCCCAGACCATAAGCAAAAAAGCTCAGCGGCCGCTCAGCCGCAATGCCCGAGTCGAGCTGGCGCACCGCACCAGCCGCCGCGTTACGCGGGTTGACGAAAGTTTTTTCGCCCTTGGTCCCTGCGGCGATGCGTTGGCGTTGGCGTTCGTTTAGCGCCTCGAAGTCGTCGCGGCGCATGTAGACCTCACCCCGCACTTCGAGCACCGTGGGAGCGTTGGCTGCCAAACGCAACGGGATTTGCCCAATCATGCGGATGTTGGTGGTGACGTCTTCGCCGGTTTCGCCATCGCCTCGGGTGGCCGCTTGCACCAGCATGCCGCCTTCGTAGCGCAGGCTCATGGCCAAGCCGTCAAATTTCAGTTCGCCCACATAGTCCACGGGCGGCTCCGACTCACTCAGGCCCAGCTCTTTGCGGATGCGGGTGTCAAAGGCCTCGGCCCCACTGGCTTCGGTGTCGGTTTCGGTGCGGATGCTGAGCATGGGCACGTGGTGCCGAACTTGGGCAAAGGCGTCCAGAATTTGGCCGCCCACGCGCTGGGTGGGCGAGTCGGGCGTACGCAGAGCCGGGTGTTCTGACTCGAGGACTTGCAGAGCGCGAAACAGCCGGTCGTATTCGGCGTCGGGGATCTCGGGGGCGTCGAGCGTGTAGTAGGCGTGAGCGTGTTGGTGCAGCTGTGCGCGCAATGCCTGGGCTTGTTCTGCGGGGGCCAGAGGCTTAGGCCGCTCGGCAAGTTGGGGCGGCAAGTCGTCGAACAGACCTGGTGTTTGGGGGCTCACGGCTGCGCCCCGTTCAAGAGAAAAGGCGGCGCGCTTGGGGCGATCCGGCAGACAGCTCCCGGGCATCGAGGGCGTCGTACAGTTGCTGCAAATCGAGGCCGATTTGGTCGAGTGCGGCTTCGTTCAGGACCTGGCCTTCACCGTCGGTGAGCAGCCCATCCATGTGCTCGGTCAGCAGTCGAGCGGCGTCACGCAGTCGCACAAAGGGCTGCTCTTCACGCGAGGTTTGAGGCACATCCAGGCTGAGCGCAAACGAGCGGATGGCCGACAAGGCCGGGTCATCGGCCAGTGCAGCGTGGGTGTCAAAAGTGAGCGAGAGCACGGCTGGCAGGCCCTGAACGGCAGCAGGCAAGACCATGCGGCCAGGGATAGAGCCCGGCACAAAACCCAAGCGGGCTGCATGCTGGTGGATGAAACCGGGGCTCCAGGCCGCGGTGCGGGCGCACAGGGTGAAGCTCAACTGCGCGTCGTGCACGCTGGCAAATTGGTCCAATTCGCGTGCGCGGGACACTTCTTCAAGCATGTCGCTGAAGCTGGGCGTGCCGCTGACAGCATCAGCAAAGGCTTGGGTTTTGACCACAAATTCAGAGAACTCGATGTTGTTGAGCGCGCCCACCCGGTTGGCCAGTTGCACCCCAGCCTGAAAGGCGGTGTAACGGCGTGAAGGGGCCACGGCTTCCCATTGCCCGGTGTCTTGTGAGCAGCCTTCGATCGAGAACAACTTGGTGCCTACGCGCCGAGTGGAGGGCATGGCCGCCATGGCCGCATCGCCGGACACGGGCTGCTCGACATCGATCAATGCGATCACGTCGATCAAGGCATCCAGCTGGGTTTTGCGTTCGGGCTGGCTGAGGTTGGCGAAGCCGTTTTGCATCCCAGGCTCTTGCGCCAGCGCTTGGTCATGGCCTGTTGCGCCCGGCAACTCGCCAGTGAGCACGGGCTCAATGTCGTGCTCAACCGGTGGGCGATGGGGGTCTGCTTGGCGGGGCGCATTTTTGCGCGAGGTCCAATAGTTGTAAGCCACGACACCCACCAGGGTGAGCCCGCCAATGACCGCCAAACTCAGCTGCAAAGAACTCAACGATTCCAACATAGTTCAAAAACCTCAGGCCACATCGGCCAATGACACTGCGGACTCCATGTCCACAGCCACAATCCGTGAAACGCCCTGCTCCTGCATGGTCACGCCGATCAACTGCTCGGCCATTTCCATGGCGATTTTGTTGTGGCTGATGAACAGGAACTGGGTCTCTTTGCCCATGCCCTTGACCAGTTTGGCGTAGCGCTCGGTGTTGGCGTCGTCCAACGGCGCGTCCACCTCGTCGAGCAAGCAAAACGGGGCCGGGTTGAGCTGAAAAATCGCAAACACCAGAGCAATCGCGGTCAGGGCTTTTTCGCCACCTGAGAGCAGGTGGATCGTCTGGTTTTTCTTGCCGGGCGGCTGGGCCAACACCTGCACACCGGCGTCCAAAATTTCGTCGCCGGTCATGACCAAACGCGCATTGCCGCCGCCAAACAGCTCGGGGAACATGCGGCTGAAGTGCTCGTTGACGACCTTGAAGGTACCGCCCAGCAGCTCGCGGGTTTCGGCGTCGATCTTGCGGATCGCGTCTTCGAGCGTGTTCATGGCATCGGTCAGGTCGGCGCATTGCGAGTCCAGGAACACCTTGCGCTCGCGCGACGTGCTCAGCTCTTCCAGTGCGGCCAGGTTGACCGGGCCAAGTGCCGTGATTTCGCGGTGGATGCGGTCGATCTCGCCTTGCAGACCCGTCACGCGCACTTGGCCTGCCTCAATCGAAGCGGCCACGGCCTCCAGATCGGCTTGCGCATCGGCCAAGAGCTGGGTGTATTGCTCCAGGCCCAGGCGGGCGGCTTGCTCTTTGAGCTGCAAATCGGTGATGCGCTGGCGCAAAGGGTCGAGTTCGCGCTCAAAACTCACGCGCCGCTCGTCGCTGGCGCGCAGTTTGGCCGTGAGGTCGTCGTAGCCGCTGCGGCAAGCGCCCAGCGCTTGCTCGCGCTCGAGCTTGACGGCCAGCACGTTTTGCAAACCCGCTTGGGCGGCGGCATCGGTCAGGCGGCTGAGTTCGTCGCGGGCACGCTGCATTTCGGCGTCGATGCTGGTGACCTGCTGCTGCGCGGTCTCGATCGTGCGGTTCAGCTCGGCGCGGCGGGCATCCAGGCTGCGCTGTGAAAACTGGGCTTCTTGCGCCCGGCGCTCCAAGCTGCGCTGTTGTTCGCGGCATTCAGACAGCTTGCGCTCGGCCTCGATCACACGCTCGTCCAGTTGGGCATGCCGCTCTTGGGTGTCGGCCAGCTGCATGTCCAGCTCTTCGAAGCGGGCTTCGGCCGTGACGCGGCGCTCTTGCAACTCATCGAGCAAAGCTTCGACTTCGGCCAGGTCGTTGTTGATCTGCTCGCTGCGGGCACGGGTTTGCGCCACCAGCTGAGACAGGCGCAGGGTCTCGACCTGCAACTCGTGCGTGCGCGACTGGCTTTCGCTGGCTTCGCGGCGCACCGTGATCAGGCGCTGCGAAGCGTCGGCATAAGCCGCTTCGGCCCGCACCAAGGCGCTGCGGCTTTCTTCCGAAATCAGGGTTTGGGCGCGCAGCTGCTTTTCCAGGTTTTCGATCTCTTGGGCGCGACCCAGCAAACCGGCTTGCTCGGAATCTTGCGCGTAGAACACCACGCTGTTCAGATCCACCGCATGCCCGGCCTGCACAAACAGGGTTTCACCCGCTTGCAGCTGAATGCGCCAAGCCAACGCGTCTTCCAAATTGGGGGCGGTGTAGCAGCCTTGCAGCCAGTCGGCAAGCAATGCCGACAAGCCGGCATCGTGCACACGCAGCAACTCGGCCAGGGGCTTGCAACCTGCGGGCATGCCACTGCGTGTCGCGGCTTTGGCGGCCAAAGGCGGGCTGAAAAAACTCAGCTTCGCAGGCGGCGCGTCGTTGCCAAAAGCGCGCACCATGTCCAGGCGAGAAACTTCCAGGGCCGACAAGCGCTCACGCAGGGCGGATTCGAGGGCATTTTCCCAACCCGGCTCGATGTGGATGCGGCTCCACAGGCCTTCCAGACCGTCCATACCGTGCTTGGACAGCCAGGGTTTGAGCTTGCCGTCGGTGCGGACCTTCTCTTGCAGGGCTTTCAGAGCTTCTATCCGGGCGCTCAGATCGGCCAGGCGGGCCGATTCATCGTTGACGGCGGCTTGTCGGGTGCGGCGGTCTTCATCGAGCGCGGGCACCTGCTCCTGCAGGTCTTGCAAGCGGGCTTCGGATTCGGCCGACAGCGCCTCGGCCTCGGCCAACTGTTCTTGCAATTGCTGTAGGCGTGCTTCGTCGGGCGCGGCCAAGGCGTTTCGGTCGGCCAACAGGCGTTCGCGGCGCGTGTCCAGCTGGCGCGATTGTTCTTCAACGTTGCGCTGGTCTGCGGCCAACACCCCAATTTGCTGCTGCACTTGTACCACCGTGGCGCGTTGGGCAGTGGCGTCGTTTTGGGCTTTGCGCAGGGCCTCTTCCAGGTCAGGCAGGGCCATGGCCTGGTCTTCAACTTGGGCGGCCAGCGTCATGCTTTGGTCTTCGGCCATGGCCGCTTGCTCGGCCAGGATTTCCAGCTCGGCTTGGGCGTCTTGGCTGCGGGTCCCCCACTGAGCCGTTTGCTCGATCAGCTGCTGCAAACGCTGCTCGGCGCGCTGACGGCCTTCGACCACAAAGCGGATTTCAGCTTCGAGCTTTCCAACCTCGGCACTGGCTTCATAGAGTTTGCCTTGGGCTTGGTTGACCTCGTCACCTGCGGCGTAATGCGCTTGGCGAATGGTTTCCAAATCGGCTTCCACATGGCGCAGATCGGCCATACGCGATTCAAGCGCATTGACCGCGTGGTCCACATCGGACTTCATGCGGCCTTGGTCAGCCTCGGCGTCGCGGCGCTTCAAAAGCCACAACTGGTGCTGCTTGAGCGTGCTGTCGGCTTGCAGGTTGTTGTAGCGGTGGGCCACCTCGGCCTGCTTTTCGAGCTTTTCCAGATTGGCGTTCAGCTCACGCAGGATGTCGTCGACCCGGGTCAGGTTTTCGCGGGTGTCGGACAGGCGGTTTTCGGTCTCGCGGCGACGCTCTTTGTATTTGGAGACGCCCGCAGCTTCTTCGAGGAACAAGCGCAGCTCTTCTGGGCGCGACTCGATGATGCGGCTGATGGTGCCTTGGCCAATGATGGCGTAAGCGCGTGGCCCCAAGCCGGTCCCCAAAAACACGTCTTGCACATCGCGCCGGCGCACCGGCTGGTTGTTGATGTAGTAACTGCTGTTGCCGTCGCGGGTCAGCACGCGCTTGACTGCGATTTCGGCAAACTGGCCCCATTGGCCGCCTGCGCGGTGGTCTTCGTTGCTGAACACCAGCTCCACACTGGCGCGGCTGGCAGGTTTGCGGGTGGTGGTGCCGTTGAAGATCACGTCCTGCATGGACTCGCCACGCAATTCGGACGCCTTGGACTCACCCAGCACCCAGCGCACCGCATCCATGATGTTGGATTTGCCGCAACCGTTAGGCCCGACCACGCCCACCAGCTGCCCGGGCAGTAGGAAATTGGTCGGTTCGGCAAACGATTTGAAGCCCGAAAGCTTGATGGAATTGAGGCGCACGGCGGTATCGGATCGGTAAAAAGGGCCAGCCCAAATGGCCAACAAGGTGCAAAAGGTCAATATTACCCGACAGGATGGTGATTGGAACGGTTCCAGCACTGCAAACTGACTTGAAGGCCCGCTGAACTTGGCGCGCATGCTCAGTGCGAACGATTGGCAATGGACTGAGTCCAAGCCTGCGCCCCATCTGACGCGCACCCCAAAATGACCGAGCAGATGAATTGACCGTCAAATTACTGAGCAGCGACACAACTGGGGCCCATGGCCGTGCCTTCATCCGGGATAATCAGAGGATGAATCCCCTTCTTGCCAAGCTGCAACCCTACCCCTTTGAACGGCTCAAACAACTGTTCGCCAGTGTCACGCCCCGCCCTGACCTCAAGCCCATCAGCTTGGGCATTGGCGAGCCCAAGCACGCCACACCGGCTTTCATTCAGGAAGCACTCAAGGCCGCTGTCACCACGGGCCTGTCGGCCTACCCGGCCACAGCGGGCGAGCCAACGCTGCGCAAAGCCTGCGCCGCCTGGCTGCAAGCCCGATACTGTTTGACGCTGGAGCCGACCACCCAAGTGCTGCCGGTGAACGGCTCGCGTGAGGCCTTGTTTGCCCTGACGCAAACGGTGATTGACCCGAACCGCCCCGGTGCCACTGTGGTCAGCCCCAACCCGTTCTATCAAATCTACGAAGGCGCGGCGCTGCTGGCCGGGGCCGAACTGCACTATGTGCCCAGCGACCCGGTGCGCAACTTCGCCAACGACTGGGACAGCGTGCCTGCCGAGGTCTGGGCCCGCACGCAGCTGTTGTTTGTTTGCTCGCCTGGCAACCCTACGGGCGCGGTCATGCCTCTGTCGGAATGGCAAAAGCTGTTCACCCTGTCCGACCAACACGGTTTCGTGATTGCGTCGGACGAGTGCTACAGCGAGATTTACTTCCGCGAAGAGGCCCCCTTGGGCGGCCTGGAAGCCGCCCACCAGCTGGGCCGCACCGACTTCAAACGCCTGATCGCCTTCACAAGCCTCTCCAAACGCAGCAACGTGCCTGGCCTGCGAAGCGGCTTTGTGGCGGGCGACGCAGCCATCATCAAACAGTTTTTGCTCTACCGCACCTACCACGGCAGCGCCATGAGCCCGGTGGTGCAAGCGGCCAGCGTGGCCGCTTGGGGCGACGAGGTCCATGTGGTGGACAACCGCAACCAGTACCGCACCAAGTTTGCCCAAGTCACGCCCGTGCTGGCCGACGTGCTCGACGTGCAACTGCCCGACGCAAGCTTTTACCTTTGGGCAGGTGTGCCCGAGGGCTGGCGTGGCGACGACGCGGCATTTGCCCGGGCGCTGTACGAAGCCGAAAGCGTGACGGTCTTGCCTGGCAGCTACCTGGCGCGTGACTTCAACGGCAAAAACCCCGGCCAAGGCCGCATCCGCATGGCCTTGGTGGCCGAGACCGCCGAGTGTCTGGAAGCGGCTGAACGCATCGCACGCTTTGTGCGAGCACACCCCAACAAGGTCTGAGCCATGAACGCCACCACTTGTCACAACACCCTTCGCCTGGCCGAGCAACTGATCTCCAAGCCCTCGGTCACGCCAGATGACGCCGGTTGCCTGGACCTGATCGCCGACGCCCTAAAGCCGCTTGGCTTTGTTTGCGAGTTCATGGACTCAGGCCCGGACACCTTTCGCGTACGCAACCTGTGGGCCAAACGCGCCGGGCACTCGGGCCAGACTTTGGCGTTTGCAGGGCACACCGACGTGGTGCCTACCGGACCGCTCGCGCAATGGGACAGCGACCCCTTCACCCCCACCCACCAAGACGGCAAGTTGTTTGGGCGCGGCGCGAGCGACATGAAAACCTCGCTGGCGGCCATGGTGGTGGCCGTGCAAGAGTTTCTGTCTCAAAACCCCAACCCCGCTTTGGGCATCGCCTTTTTGCTGACCAGCGACGAAGAAGGCCCGGCGCTCGACGGCACGGTGGTGGTGTGTAAAGCGCTCCAGGCCCGTGGCGATGCGCCAGAGTTTTGCATCGTGGGCGAACCCACCTCGGTGCTGCAGACCGGCGACATGATCAAGAACGGCCGACGCGGCACCCTGAGCGGCAAGCTCACCGTCAAAGGCGTGCAAGGCCACATCGCTTACCCCCACCTGGCCGACAACCCGGTCCACCGCCTGGCCCCGGCGCTGGCCGAACTGGTCGGCATCCGTTGGGACGAGGGCAATGCGTTTTTCCCGCCCACCAGCTGGCAAGTCAGCAACATCCACGCGGGCACAGGCGCGAGCAACGTGATCCCCGGCGACTGTGTGGTGGACTTCAACTTTCGCTTTTGCACCGAGTCCACACCCGAAAGCTTGCAGCAACGCTTGCAAGCCGTGCTGGACCAGCATGGCCTGCAATACGCGTTGAAATGGACCATCGGTGGCCTGCCCTTTTTGACCACACCAGGCACCTTGGTCGCCGCCATTCAAAAAGCCATTGCCGACGAAACTGGCCTCACCACCGAGTTGTCCACCACAGGCGGCACGAGTGACGGGCGCTTCATCGCGCAAATCTGCCCGCAGGTCATCGAGTTCGGCCCACCCAACGCCACCATCCACAAGGTCAACGAGCATGTGGCCTTGAGTGACATTGCGCCGCTGAAAGCCATCTACCGCCGCACGCTGGAGCAAATCAACCAGGGCTTGTCCGCATGAGCGCCATGACCTTGTCTGCGCTGATGGCGCAGTCCGCCGCCCAACTCGACAAGGCCGAAGTGGCCTTCGGCCACGGCACCCAAAACGCCTTTGACGAAGCCGCCTGGCTGGTGCTGTGGCGAATGGGTTTGCCGCTCGACAGCGATTTGGACGAACTGGCCGAGCAAAACGTGACACCCGAGCAGCAAGCGGCTTGTGCTGCACTGATCGAGGCACGCATCACCACCCGCAAGCCCGCGGCTTACCTCACACAAGAAGCTTGGCTGCAAGGCGTGTCTTTTTACATCGACGAGCGCGCCATTGTGCCGCGCAGCCTCATTGCCGAAGTGTTGGCCGATGGCACCATCGACGCTTGGCTGAGCGACCAGACCCATCAAGTGCTGGACCTGTGCACCGGCAACGGCAGCCTGGCTGTGCTGGCGGCGCTGGCCTGGCCAGATGTGCAAGTGACCGGGGCTGACATTTCGCATGACGCTTTGGCCGTAGCGGCCATCAACACCGAGCGCCACGACCTGCAGTCGCGCGTGACGCTGTTGCACAGCGATGGCCTGTCTGCGCTGCCCGGTCCGTTTGATCTCATCTTGTGCAACCCGCCTTACGTGTGCCAAGCCAGCATGGACGCCCTGCCCGCCGAATACCGCGCCGAGCCTGAAGTGGCACTGGCCGGTGGCTCGGACGGCATGGACTTTGTGCGGCAGTTGTTCAGGAACGCACCTTCGCGGATGAGCGAACACGCGGTGCTGGTGCTCGAAATCGGCAACGAGGTGGACCACTTCATCGCCGCTTTCCCTGAACTCGAAGTCGCTTGGCTGGACACCAGCGCGGGAGACGACCAGGTTTTGCTGATCTCGCGTGAAGCCCTACTCAGCTTGTAAAAGCTCTCCCTGCTGGTTGGGGAAACGACCCAACTTTCAACGCGCCATCTCACTGACACGCACATCGGCGAAAATGGCGGGTTATGCCCTTTGAGGTCAGTCCCTCCAAACTGACCCTGCTCCCCCCTACCGGCATCTGTTCCGGACACTGCTTTTCATGATCAATCTAAAAAACGTCACCCTCCGCCGAGGCACCAAGGTGCTGCTGGACAAAGCCTCAGTCACCCTCAACCCCGGAGAAAAAGTCGGTCTGGTGGGGCGCAACGGGGCGGGCAAATCCACCTTGTTTGCGTTGTTCAACGGCAGCTTGACCGAAGACGGCGGCGACTTTGAAATGCCGCGCCAGTGGCGCATGGGTCAAGTCGCGCAAAACATGCCCGAGACAGACCAAGCCGCCGCTGACTTTGTGCTGGAAGGTGACACCCGATTGGCCGAGTTGCGCCAACGTTTGGTGGTGGCCGAAGCCAGTGGCGACGGCATGGAAATGGCCCACGTTTACACCGACTTGGCCGACGCCGGGGACCATGACGCCATGCCGCGCGCTGAAGCCCTGATTTTGGGTCTGGGCTTTCGGGTGGACGAGCTCAACAACCCCGTCAACAGCTTTTCGGGCGGCTGGCGCATGCGCTTGCAGCTGGCCCGTGCGCTAATGTGCCCGTCCGACATCCTGATCTTGGACGAGCCCACCAACCACTTGGATTTGGATGCGCTGGTCTGGCTGGAAGCCTGGCTGCAGCGCTACGCGGGCACGATGATCGTGATCAGCCACGACCGCGAGTTTCTGGATGCCGTGACCAATGTCACCCTCCACATCGACCACGCGAAACTCACCCGCTACGGCAGCAACTACAGCGGCTTTGAAATCCTGCGTGCCCAACAGATGGAGCTGCAGCAAGCCTCGTTTTCCAAACAGCAAGACAAGATCGCCCACCTGCAAAAATTCATCACCCGCTTCAAGGCCCAGGCCAGCAAAGCCAAGCAGGCGCAAAGCCGTGTCAAAGCGCTCGAGCGCATGGAAAAAGTGGCCCCGCTGCTGGCCGATGCCGAGTTCACCTTCGGCTTCAAAGAGCCCAACAACCTGCCCAACCCGATGCTGGCCATCAGCGATTCGAGTTTTGGCTACACCGTCGACGACGAGCCCAAAGCCATCTTGCAAGGCGTCAGCAAATCGGTGTTGGCGGGCCAGCGCATTGGTATTTTGGGGGCCAACGGCCAAGGTAAATCGACCCTGGTCAAAACCATTGCCCGCACCATGCCGCTGCTGGCGGGCACGCTGACCGAGGGCAAAGGCCTGAACATTGGCTACTTTGCACAGCAAGAACTCGATGTGCTGCACCCGAATGACAACCCGCTGGAGCACATGATCCGCTTGGCCAAAGAGCTGGGCAGCAACGAGCCCAGCCGTGAGCAAGACCTGCGCAACTACTTGGGCACCTTCAACTTCAGTGGCGACATGGTCAAGCAGGCCGTCGGCTCCATGAGCGGCGGCGAAAAAGCCCGCTTGGTGCTGGCCATGATCGTGTGGCAACGCCCCAACTTGCTGCTGCTGGACGAACCCACCAACCACTTGGACTTGGCCACGCGCGAAGCGCTGTCGATGGCGCTCAATGAGTTCGAAGGCACCGTGATGCTGGTCAGCCACGACCGCGCTTTGCTTCGTGCCGTGTGTGACGAATTCTGGATGGTGGGCCGGGGCAAGGTTGATCCTTTCGACGGCGATCTGGACGACTACCAAAAGTACTTGCTGGAAGAGTCCAAGCGCTTGCGTGAAGTGGCCAAAAACGCCGCACGCGAAACGCTCACAGCCCCGGTGGCGGCACCACTCAGTGCAGCCACTGACGCAGCTTTGGCCAAGGCTGTAGCACCGGCTGAGGTGACAGCCGCCAAAGTGACGCCCTCTTTGGCCGCACAGGGCACCAGCGCCGGCCTGAGCAGCGCCGAACAACGCAAACTCGATGCCCAAAAACGCCAACAATTGGCAACACAAACCCGGCCACTGAAACGGGAGTTGGAACAAAATGAACATCGCATGGCCAGCATCGCAACAGAAAAAACACAGCTGGAAGCCTTGTTGACCACGCCGGTCTCACCGGCAGACATGGCCGATGCCGGCCGGCGTTTGAAGGCCTTGAGCGACGAAGTGGCAGCGCTGGAAGAGCGCTGGTTGGTGTTGACTTCTTTGCTCGAAGAAGCCACGGCAAGCTGACGGGGATCGCAGCATTGTTCAACAATGGTCGGGCCATGGTGGCCCGACTTTTTGAATTCAACTGCGCCGTTCGCAAATCAAACGACCATGAAAAAAGCACTTTGGACCGAAGTACAAAGTGCTTATAAAACTGGTGGGACCAGCGGGGGTCGAACCCACGACAAACGGATTAAAAGTCCGCTGCTCTACCAACTGAG
>NZ_CALBEX010000511.1 GCF_937889215.1 uncultured Limnohabitans sp. | reverse complement strand
TGCTGGAGCCGAGCTTGGCCGAAAGCCTGTTTGCCGCTCTGCGCGAAAGCGCCCGCAGCACCGAAGAGCAGGGCTTTGCGGCAGTGCTGGTGGTGTCGCCTGCGATTCGCCCTTGGATGTCCAAGGCGGTGCGCTTTCGGGTCAGCGACCTGACCGTTCTTTCTTACAGCGAAATTCCGGATGATCAGCCCGTCAAGGTGATCAATACCGTACAAGCTAACCCACGCAATAACACCCTGTGACCAAGGCCTGATAGATCATGGAACTCAAACGCATCCTCGCCCGAGACAGCCGCTCCGCCAATGAAAAAGCCATCCAGCTTTATGGCGCTGACGTGCTCATCATTTCCAGCCAGCGCCTGGACAACCAGACTGAGCTGATCGTGGCGGTGGATCTGGACAAGGTGGCCGCCTCGCCCGTGGCCAATGCGGCGACTGTGACGCCAGCGCTAGCCGCAAAGGCCGCAGCTGACGCGGATTTTGTGCCGTTTTCTAAGTTGTTTCAGAGTGCCAGTGCCTTTGCGCCCTTGCCTTCGGATAAGCGGCCTGTCGAGAAGCCCCAAGCGGCGGCTCCAGTCGAGGTCAGTGCCGCTTTGCCGGTGGCCGACTTGGCCCCCGCAGCGGTTGTGGCGTCTGCGGCCAGTGAGGCCGATGTGGCGCAGATGCGCCACGACAGCCAACGCAGCCAAGAAATTGTGGAGTTGATGCGCCTGGAGATGGCGGCTTTGCGCAAGGAGTTCAGCTTGTCGCGCCAAATGATGCCTTGGCAAGATGGCTTGCGTTTGTCACCCGCGGTGCAGCAATTGTCTTTGGCCATGAGCGAGGCGGGTGTACCTGCCGGTTTGCGCGCGTTGTTGACGGACAGTATTCAGTCCCTGGACAGCGTGCAAGAGGCCTTGCCTGTCATGCACAGTTTGCTGGTCAATGCCTTGTTTCGCCCAGCCATGGCCATTCCCGATTCGGGCGTGCACGCTCTGTGCGGTCCATCGGGCGCAGGCAAAACGTCGATGGTGGGTCGCTTGGCTTTGGCGGCCGCCTTGGCGCACGGTGCTGAACACCAGGCCATGGTGAGTTTTGCCGACCAACGCCCAGGCGCCTGGGCACAAATGCAATTGCTGGCAGCCCAGTCGGGCGTGGCCTGCTACCGTGCGGCCAACTCGGACATGTTGCATGCTTTGTTGGAGGACCTGGAGGGTAAGACCGTCTGGATCGACACCTGCGGGACCGATTTTTCGGCGCAGGCTGAGCTGCTTTGCAAGCACCACCCAAAGGTCTTGCGGCATGCTGTCTTGCCGGTTGATGCTACAGTGACCAGCGTGCAAAAAATTCTCCAAAACTCCTCTGCGGCGTGGTCGTCATTGATGCTGAGCAAGGTCGATGAGGCCGCTTATCCTTGGGCCTTGATCAAGGGCTTGTCCGAGCAGTCTTTGGCCGTCTCTTGCATGGCTGGCGACAGCCGCATCGGGCAGCTGGCCCAGTCTTTTGATGCCGACCAGCTGGTCAAACTGGCTTTGGCACCCTTGGCGCCTCATTTGGACAAGATGCCTGCCGTGGAGGCATCATCCCCTGTGGTGGCCGATGCGCCTGTGCGCCGCACGCGCGCCAAAAAAGCGCCCACCGTAGCCCTGATTTCCACTGCCCATGAGGAAGACATTTTGATTCCCACCTTGATGGGTTCCGTGCCTGTTTCGCCTGCACGCAAAAGAGCCGCCAACGCCTCCAGCGTCTTGAAAGTTGCCCATGGATAAGTCGGCTTTTCCACAAGTGATCGGCGTCGCCAGTGGCAAGGGCGGAGCGGGTAAAACCACAGTCTCCATCAACATGGCGGTGGCGCTGGCTTTGCGTGGCCACAAGGTGATGTTGCTCGATGCCGATTTGGGCATGGCCAATGCCCAAATTGCTCTGGGTGCGCATGCGCCTTTCAACATCAGCCATGTGCTGTCGGGCGAAAAATCGCTGGACGAGGTCTTGGTGACCACCAAGCAGGGCATTCGTTTGGTGCCCGGTGCATCCGGGTTGCGCGACATCGCAGCGCTCGACGAGCAGCAAATTGCCAGCATGATCCGGGCTTTTGACGCACTGCACGAACCCGTGGATTACTTGATCGTCGATGTGGCGGCCGGTATCGCGCCTGCGGTCTTGTCGTTCATGGCCGCTTGCCAGAGGCGTTTTGTGGTGGTGTGTGACCAGCCGTCATCTATTGCCGATGCCTATGGTTTGATCAAGGTCATGGCCACAGAGCAATCACTCGATGAAATTTACCTGATTCCCAATATGGTGGGCAATGCCCACGAGGGCCGGCAATTGCACCGCCGCCTGAACGATGTGTGCAACCGGTTTCTCGGCATTTCTCTGAAGTTTTTGCAGTCCATTGAAGCCGATGAGCTTGTGCTGCAAGCTTTGCGCAAGTACCAGTCGGTGCTGGAGTTTGCGCCCGGAAGCGCAGCAGCGCGCGATTTCAGGGCCTTGGCCGATGCAATAGACCACTTGCCACCTGTAGAGGGTGCATCGGGGCGGATGCAGTTTTTCGCCGAGCGCATGCTCCGTGCTTCGTCGGTGAGGTGATCGCTGTGGCCAGCACCATTTCCCTTTATGAGCAGGTGGACAACCGCCACGAGTCTTTGATCATTGCGCACATGCCCATGGTCAAACGTGTGGCGATTCACCTGAAAGCCCGTGTTCCGCCCTTTATGGAACTCGATGAGCTGATTCAGGTGGGGATGGTCGGGCTGATCGAGGCGGCGCGCTCTTTTGACCCCACCAAGGGGTTTGAGTTTGAGCACTTTGCCCTGAGCCGCGTGCGCGGGGCCATTTTGGACGAGGTGCGCCGGCAGTCCTTTTTGCCCAGGTCAGCGGTGGCCTTCAATAAAAGCGAAAACGAAGCCGTGCATGTGTTGGCCGCAGAACTCGGGCGTGCCCCAACCCAGTCCGAGCTGGCCTTGTTCATGGGCAAAGAGATTGATGAGTTTCAGCGCGAGCGAGGCCAAGCCAAGCGCTTTGAGACGTTCTCGATGGAGGTGGTCAACGACGAAGTCATGAGCATGCCCGGAGACCGTTCCATGCAGCCCGAAGTGATGGTGGAGGAGGCGCAATTCATGGATGCCGTGGTGGATGCGATCGACGAATTGCCCGAGCGTGAAAAACTGGTCATGAACTTGTACTACGTCGAAGAACTGAACCTGAAAGAGATTGGCGAGGTTTTGGGGGTGAGTGAGTCACGTGTGAGTCAAATTTTGTCGACCGTGGTCAAAAAATTGCGCCTGACTTTGCGGGTTGGATGACAAAATGATAAAATCATCACAACCATGTTTTCTATATTTTCCTCCAAAAGTCCAGACGACGAAATGAACAGCGCGCAGTCGCTTTTCGACAAAGTCACGGCCAGTAAATCCGATTCGCGTGAAGCCCGCAGCATGCGTATCCGCATGGGTTTGCTTTGTCGCGCCCATTTGGATAAATCGTTTGTGACGGGGGCCGAGCAGATGGCCTCTTGGCAAGAGTTGGCAGCTTTGGCCATTGCCAACGGCAAAGAGAAACCGCCGTTGCCTGAACCGTCTGTTTTTCAGAAAATCAAGACGGGCGAAAACGAGGTCTATGCTTATCTGCCTGAAGAGTACGCGCATGAAGCCCACTTTTTAGGGGCGCGCTACCAAAGTGCCGAAATTCCAGCGCTCCAAGCCATAGAAACCATGCAGGGTTTGGCCAATCAAATTTGTTTGTACGAATTGCGATTGGACGAGCCTTTTCAGGTTTTACAATTTTTGCGGGACGAATTGGCGCAATCGCCAGACAATCAGAGCGCCTCAGGGGCTGCTTGAGGACTTTCAGCAACTTGAACCAACGTGAGCCCTATGGAACCTTTTGTGTTGGCATTCATTGCCATTGGCTTGTTGGTTGTTCTGGTGTTCATCATTTACTTGATTGACCGTGTCAATTCGATCGAAAAAGAAACCCGGCAGTTTGCCCAGACGCTGAACGACCAAAAAGAGCCGCCTGCGTTGGGGCCATTTGCTGGTTTGACTTCCAAAAAACTGTGGGATGCCATGACGGGCCGTGTGCCCGAAGGCCTCGATCCAGGTGTGTTGGTGGAAGTGCGCGAACGCTACGAGTTGGTTTTGCAAAAGCACATCGAAGCTGTCTTTCAGGAGGGCGTGAAGGATGGCCAGCGCGGTCTGTCGGGTGAACCCAAAAACACCAAACTCATCACAACCTTGCGTGGGCCGATCGAGTCCTGGCTGCCTTCGGCCCAGGTGAACACCCTTTACAAGTGCGGCTTAGACAGTGCGCAATTGCCGCCCGAGCAATTGGACGCTGTTCGCAGCGCTCTCGATGAGGCTGGACAAACCCTTTACGGCAAAGCTTTGATCAATTTGGTCCAGCCTTTGTCGATGACGCTGATGCCTACAGCGGGGGCCGCCGATGCGGCCGTTCAGACACCCACCTTGCCGCCCGCAGCAAGCTCCTGAATTTCGCGCATGGGGGCCTCAAGTTTTCCCAAGGCCTTCCGATACTCTTTACACAAGCAGTTGATAAAGGGTTTTCTACCATGCGTGCATATTCAAGAGCGGCTCAAAGCTACGGTTCGGTTCAAGTGGTCACAGGCGTGGCCACCGCAGACAATGTCCAACTGATCCAGATGCTGTTTGATGGCTTGACTGAAAGCCTGGCCTCGGCACAAGGCCATATTCAGAACAATGCGATCGAAGAAAAGTCCAAAGCCTTGTCTCGCGCCGGCCGCATTGTGGTGGGTTTGCAAGGGGCCCTCGATTTTGAGCGCGGCGGTGAGCTGGCCCAGAACTTGAACGAGTTGTATGCCTATGTCACGCGTCGCTTGTTCCATGTGAACGCGTACAACGATTTGACCGTCCTGGAAGAAGTGCAAAGTTTGATCAAGGACATTGCCGAAGCATGGAAGTCCTTGCCCAGCTTGCTGGGGCAGACCCAACCGGCGATGCGTTACGCCAATTGATAGCCCATGCCCGGTGACCGACAGCCCCTTCAGGGGGCTGTTTTGTTTTGTGCTTCGGCCACGGCGGCTTTGTTCTCCATCTTGACCGTGGCCATGATGTTCTGCGCCTGGTTGTCGCTCAAGTTGAATGCCTTTTTCATTTGTTCCAAGCGTGCGATTTCGTCTTCGTGCAGTTCGCCGTCTTTGAGGGCTTGGCGCAATTCGGCTTCAAAGATGGCGCGGCGACGCGCCAACTGGTTGGCAAACGCATTGGCCACAATGCCGGTCAGCAAGGCCACGGTGCACACACCCATGAAGGCCGTCATGACCGCAATGATCTGGCCCGCCCAGGTCACGGGCGACACGTCGCCGTAGCCGACGGTGGTCAGGGTGATGGCGGCCCAGTAAAGGCTCTCGGGGATGGTGCCGAATTTGTCGGGCTGTGCGCGGTGCTCGGCAAAATACATGAGCGAGCCAAACAGCAGCAAGACGATGAGCAGCAGGTAGAGCGTTGCGACGAATGAGCGTTTTTCGCCCTGTATGGCGTGGACCAGATCTTCGATGGCGCTGCTGTAGTGCGACAGCTTGAACACCCGCACCAAGCGCACGATGCGCAGCACCCGCAGGTCGAGCCCGGGTAACAACATTTGCAGGTAAAAGGGGGCAATGGCGCCCAGATCAATCAGGCCATAAAAGCTGGTGATGTAGGCTTTGCGCCCGCGCCAGGCCCCACCAGCCGAAACTTTGTAGCGCGCACCGTGGGCCCAGATGCGGGCCAGGTATTCGAGCGTAAAAATGACCACCGAACCCCATTCGAACCAATACAAGGGGGTGGCAAACCGGGTTTGTATC
>NZ_CALBEX010000510.1 GCF_937889215.1 uncultured Limnohabitans sp. | reverse complement strand
CCAGATGTCTTCTTCCCCCCGCTCACCTTCGATCAACACCTGTGAAGCCCCGGTGTTGCGCCGGTCGTGCAGCACCACCCGAAAACCCCGGGCCGCAATGAGGCGGGCGAGTGACAAAAATTCTGCCCCGCCGCGCCGACCACCCGACACCAGCGCCAGCCAGGGGCCTTGTTCGCCCACAACCTCGTAGTGCAGGCGCACGCCTTCGTTGTTCACAAAGTCCATGGCTCAATCCAGCAACACAGGCAAGCGCCAGCCGATGACCGATGCCACCGCATGGGCCACCTGCAGCAAATGCCCCTCGGCGTGCATGGCCGCGCCGATCTGCAAAGCCATGGGCAAGCCTTGGGTGGACACGCCGATAGGACAGGTCAAGGCGGGGTGACCGGTCAGGCTGAACAGTCGGTTGCAGGCACTGCGCTGCCCGGTGGGGTTGGCCATCAGAGCTTGCAGGGTTTCGGGCAAGGCTTCGCGCCCTGGCCACATCAGCACGTCCACCTGCTCAGCCAGCAAAGCACTGACCTGCTGTTGCCACACATCGGCCTGCACACGGGCTGCTTGGTAGCTGTTCAAACTCAGCTGCGCTGCACCCGCCAGTTTCTGGCGCAAGCCCTGGCCCAGCTGGTCGGGGTGGTCGCGCCAGATGTGCTGGAGTTGTTGAAACGCTTCATAAGCAATCAAGGTGTTGGCCGCCTGCACCACGGCGGGCTGTGGTGGCCAATCCTTCGTCTCCACCGTCACTACCTGCGCACCTTCGGCTTGCAGTTTTTGCAAAGTCTCGTCAAAGCAGGCCTGGATTTGCGGGTCGTGCTTGGCCTGGCCGTTCTCGGCGCTGCGCCACAAGCCCGCAGGCACGCCGATGCGCAGCCCCCGAAGCACCGAACGCTGCACATCGGCGGTGCACGCGGTGGCTACATCGCTGCCATGCCACGCGTCCCAGATCAGGGCCTGGTCCAGCGCGGAACGCGTCAAAAATCCGGCCACATCCAAGCTGGGGGCCAAGGCGATCACGCCGGACACGGGGTAAGCATGGCGCGTGGGTTTGAGGCCGACCACACCACAAGCGGCCGCCGGGTGGCGGATGGAGCCGCCGGTGTCGGTGCCCGTGGCCGCCAGGCACAAACCCGCCGCCACCGTCGCACCCGATCCGCTGCTGGAACTGCCGGGCATGTGCGCCAGATGCCAGGGGTTGCGCGCAGGCGGAAACAAGTCATCTTCTGAGGGCGAGCCAAAGGCAAATTCATGGCAAGCCGTTTTGCCCAAACTGATCACACCCAAACGCTCCAGGCCCGTCACCAGCGTGGCGCTGACCGTGGGCACCCAGTCGTGCAAATGCCGCGAGTGCGCGGTGGTGCGCACGCCTTGCGTGAGGTACACATCTTTGTGCGCCATCGGGATGCCATGCAAAGCACCTCGGTATTGGCCTTGTGCGATCTCGCGGGTGGCTTGGTGCGCCGCTTGCAAGGCGGCGTCCAGCGTGGGTGTGACAAAGGCGTTCACTTGCCTATCGAGTCGCTCGATGCGGTCGATGTAGGCCTGTACCAGCTGAACCGGTGTGATTGATTGCCGACGTATCAGGGCACTGGCTTGCGCCAGCGACAGCGCGTGCAACGGCGTGTCGGCATGCGCATCAGCAGACAGGTTCAAGGGCGTCTGGGGACTCATGCCTCAAGGCGCTGGCAGTGGGCTGGCTTGCTGAAACCATTGGCTGATTTCAGAGCCGTTCCAGAACACCACACCGGGTTGCTTGGCCAAAAATTCCAGCATCATTTCAAAATACCGGATGCGGTGCGCAGCGCCCGAAATGTACGGGTGCACCCCAAACGCCATGATGCGGGCGCTGTCGGCCGACTCGGCATACAGCCGCTCAAACGCATCTTGGGTGCGCAGCAGCATCGCGTCCGAACG
>NZ_CALBEX010000509.1 GCF_937889215.1 uncultured Limnohabitans sp. | reverse complement strand
TTTGTATCCAAGGTACCGACGCCAACACCACCGCGACGATGTTGGCCAGCACCAGCACCGTGATGAACATCAGGCTGAATCGGCTCCACCGATCCCCGGGATGGTGGCCTTCCAGAATTTGCAGGTAACGCGATTGAAGGGATCTGTGGTGCATGCTCAGTTTTGGTGTTTGTTGCGATATGAGCAAATTATCCGCATCTTGTGGCGGAGCGTCCAAGCGCATGTGACCTTGGCTTTGGGGGAGGATGGTCTGCCCGACAGGGATCGAACCTGTGACCCACAGCTTAGAAGGCTGTTGCTCTATCCAACTGAGCTACGGGCAGAAGAAACACAAAAGGCCCTTGATGGGCCTTTGTTGTTGGATTCAACGGTGTCAATGCGCTGGTTGGGCATTGAATGAAATGGTCGGAGCGGCGGGATTCGAACTCGCGACCCTCTGCTCCCAAAGCAGATGCGCTACCAGGCTGCGCTACGCTCCGACTGAGCCGTATTCTAACCCCCAAATGAGGGGGGATCTGGGGCGGCGTTTAAAAATATCCGGTTTAGTTTTTGGACCCGTGCGCCAGCGCACTTTGGCGGCTGGCCTCAAGGGCTTGGGTGTCAGGCTCAGACAGATCCCAAGCCTGCATGTGGTCCAGGCTGATGTCGACCAGGGCATCGATCCACTGCGCGTGGTTGTTCAGGCAGGGGATGTAGCTGAAGCTTTCGCCGCCCGCGTGCAAAAACGCCTCTTGCGCTTCTTGCTGGATTTCTTCCAGCGTTTCCAGGCAGTCGCTGGTGAAGCCCGGGCAGATCACATCGACTTTTTTGACGCCTTGACCGGCCATGGCCACCAGCGTGGGCTCGGTGTAGGGCTCTAGCCACTTGGCCTTGCCAAAGCGCGACTGGAAGGTGAGCTTGAACTGGTCTTTGGAGAGGCCCAGCGCTTCTGCCAGCAGTCGGCCGGTTTTCATGCATTCGCAGTGGTAGGGATCGCCCAGCTGCAGTGTGCGCTCGGGTACGCCGTGAAAGCTCATGACCAATTTTTCGGCCTGGCCGTGGGTGGCCCAGTGTTCACGCACCGTTTGCGCCAGCGCGGCAATGTAGCGCGGGTCGTCGTGGTAATGGTTGACGAAGCGCATCTCGGGGATCAGCCGGGTTTTGAGGCCCCAGCGGTAAACCGCATCGAACACGCTGGCGGTGGTGGTGCCGCTGTATTGCGGGTAAGCGGGCACGATCAGCACGCGCTGCACGCCTTCGGCTTTCAAGGCGTCGAGCTGCGCTGGGATCGACGGCTGGCCATAGCGCATGGCGTAGCGCACGGCCACATGGCTTCCACGTTCTTGCATGGCGGTGCCCAGCGACTGGGCTTGTTGTTCTGTGAAGGCTTTGAGGGGCGAGCCTTGCTCGGTCCAAATGCTGGCGTATTTGGCGGCCGATTTGGCCGGGCGCACGCGCAAGATGATGCCGTGCAGGATCAGCCACCAGATGGGTTTGGGGATCTCCACCACGCGGCTGTCGCCCAGAAACTCGGCCAGGTACTTGCGCAGGGCAGGGGCCGTGGGGGCGCTGGGCGTGCCCAGGTTGCAGTACAGCACCGCTGTGCGGGCGGCCTGACCGTGTTGGAAAGAGGGTTCTTTGTTGAATGCCATGCGGTATTCTCCCACCACCATGATTGACATTTCCCGAATCAAAGCCATTTCTCTCGATTTGGACGACACATTGTGGCCTGTTTGGCCCACGATTGGCCGTGCCGAAGCTGTTTTGCAGGCCTGGCTGTCTGCCCATGCGCCCGGTACGGCGGCCTTGTCGGCCGATCCGGCTTTGAAGCAAGCGGTTCGCGCCGAGATCAATGCCCGCTATGCCGCTCAGGCGCACGATTTGTCGTTTTTGCGCCTGCAGTCGATACGCGCTTTGTTGCAGCAAGCCGGTGACCCTGTGGACTTGGCTGAACCCGCTTTTGAGGTGTTTTTTGCCGAGCGGCAGAGGGTGGATCTGTTCGATGACGCCTTGCCTGCACTCGGTTTTTGGAGTGCCAAGTACCCAATCGTTGCTTTGTCCAACGGCAATGCCGATGTCCACCGCGTGGGCATTGGCCAGCATTTCCATGCCAGTGTGAGCGCCCAGTCGCTGGGTGTGGCCAAGCCGGACCTGCGCATTTTTGTGGCGGGCGCCGCAGCGGCGGGCGTGCAGCTCCACGAAGTGTTGCACATTGGCGATGACGCACACGCCGACTGCGTGGGGGGGCTGGCCGCAGGCATGCAAGTGGCTTGGCTCAACCGCGAAGGCCATGACTGGACCCACGGCGACACGCGCCCGCACCTGGAAGTGCGCGATTTGCATTCGCTGTGCGCCAGTTGGCCTGATTACCTTGCGTAGGTCGGACCTTCACGGTCCGGCATGCCTTGTTTTCGAGCCGCGACATTTCATCAGGAGACGGACATGACTTTGAAAATTTACGGCATCGGCGCATCACGCGCAGTCCGTCCTTTGTGGGCCGCTTTGGAGCTGGGCGTGCCTTTTGAGCATATCCCCATGCCCTACACGGGCGGTGCCACGCGCTCGCCTGAGTTTTTGACAATCAACCCCAACGGTCACAGTCCGGCCCTGATCGACGAGCGCCCAGAAGGCGCAGTGACCGTTTGGGAAAGCATGGCCTGCGCGCTCTACATCGCCCGCGTGCACGGCCAAGCCGATGGCCAGTCGATCACACCTGCCTCGCCTCGCGAAGAAGCCGAAGCCTTGCGCTGGAGTTTCTGGACGGTGTCCGAGCTGGAGAGCGATGCGCTCACCGTGCTGATGCACCGCATGGCCATGCCCGAAGACCAGCGTAAACCCGAGCTGGCCGACAAGGCCGAAAGCCGCTTGAAAGTGCCGCTGGCCGTGCTGGATAAGCACCTGAAAGCCCAACAAGCCAGAGGCGAAGCCTACTTGGCTGCCAACCGTTTCACCGTGGCCGATGTGTGCGTGGCCAGCGTGGCCAGCTGGGTGCGCCCAGCGGCAGCGCTGCTGGCGCAATACCCGGCGGTGTCGGTTTGGCTGAAACTTTGTGTGGATCGGCCTGCTCAGGCGCAGGCGCGGAGGATGAAGTAACTCACCGAACGCCGCTGAGCCGGTCTGAACTGGAAGCCAAACCGGAAACGCCGTGGTGGCGCGCATGGCTTTGTTGATGGCCCCCATTGAGGGCGTTGCAACAGACTGATG
>NZ_CALBEX010000508.1 GCF_937889215.1 uncultured Limnohabitans sp. | reverse complement strand
GGGTTATTGCACGCTGTATGGCGACATGGCGGGCGGTTTTGCGGTCATCAAGGACGTGGTCAAGACCCGCGTTTTTGACTTGGCGCGCTGGCGCAACCTGAATGACCCGTATGGCACGGGCAGCCAGCCGATCCCCGAGCGCATCATCACCCGGCCGCCCAGCGCCGAGTTGCGCCCAGACCAGAAGGACGAGGACAGCTTGCCCGCGTATGAGGTGTTGGACGCGATCATCCAGCGCTACATGGAAAACGACGAGGGCGTGGAGGCGCTGATTGCCGACGGTTTTGAGCGGGACGATGTGGAAAAAGTCACCCGCCTGATCAAGCTCAACGAGTACAAACGCCGCCAGTCGCCGGTGGGCATTCGCGTGACGCACCGCAGTTTTGGCAAAGATTGGCGTTATCCTATGACCAACAAGTTTCGCGCCTGATGGCGTGTTTTGAACATCATTAAAGGACTTTTCCCATGAAACAGATCACCGCAGTCATCAAGCCTTTCAAACTCGAAGAAGTCCGCGAAGGCTTGGCCGAATGTGGCGTGACCGGCTTGACGGTGACCGAAGTCAAGGGTTTTGGTCGCCAAAAAGGCCATACCGAGTTGTACCGCGGCGCTGAATACGTGGTCGACTTTTTGCCTAAGGTGAAGGTCGAAGTCGTGGTCAAGGACGAAGACGTGGACACCTGTGTGGACGCCATCGTCAAGGCGGCGCGCACCGGCAAGATCGGTGACGGCAAGATTTTTGTGACCTCGGTGGAGCGTGTGGTGCGCATCCGCACTGGCGAGCAGGACGAAACGGCGATTTGAGGGGGTGAGTGCAGGGCATTCTGCGATGGCCTGCACTTTGAACTTGGGGCGTGTGGTGCTGCAACCACCACGCCATCCGGCTCGATCAGAGCAGTTCGACTTTGGCGCGGGGTGAAAAGCCCGCTTTTTGCACCAGACTTTGCAGCAGCGCTTTGGGCTCGGTGCCCAGCGTGACGAGTTCGGTTTGCCAGTCGGCCATGAAGCCTTGCGCAACCACTTGGCCAATGAAGGCCATCAGGCCGTCGTAATAACCCAGGCTGTTTAAGATCCCTACGGGCTTGTCGTGGTAGCCCAGTTGTCGCCAAGTCCAGACTTCGAACAGTTCCTCAAACGTGCCAATGCCGCCGGGCAAGGCCAAAAAGGCGTCGGCTTTCTCGGCCATGAGGCGTTTGCGCTCGTGCATGGTGTCCACCACATGCAGCTCGGTGCAGCCGTGGTGCGCCCATTCTTTTTCAACCAAGGCGGTGGGGATGATGCCCACCACCGTGCCGCCTGCGGCCAGGGTGGCTTCGGCCACCAAACCCATCAGGCCGTTGCGCCCACCGCCATAGACCAATTGGCCGCCATGCTGGCCGATCCAGGTGCCCACTTGAACGGCAATTTGTGCAAATTCGGGTTGGTTGCCGGGCTTGGAGCCGCAGTAAACGCAAACTGAAAAAGCAGTTTCAGCCTTGTGGCTGCTGGCGCTGCTGGCGCTGTTTGTGCTGTTGGTAGGGGAGGTCATGTGGGTCAAGCAGTGGGTCTCAGCGGTCTGTGACGAGGCGGGTGCCCGCCCACGCGTCGTGCCAGAACTGTTGTTGGGCCTGAAATCGGCTGAGCAAGGCCCAGACCAAGACCCAGCCCAGCGTCAGCACCCCGACTTCGCCGGGGGGCAAGCCGAAGGGCAAGGTCAGCAGCAATGGAGGCAAAAACCAGAGCCAGCTCAGCACATAACGCCACAAGGCGCGGCTTTGGCTCAAGGGCTGCCCTGTGGCCGAGACCACCCGGATGTGCCAAGTTTTCATGGCCAGGGTTTGGCCCCTGTGCCAAAACCAGGTGAAGTAAATGCCCAAAACCAGAAACAAAAAGGCCTGCAAGCCGGGCCGGTTGTCCAGTGCGTGGCGGGTTTGGCTGAGCGTTCCGAACAAATAACCGGCGATGAAGACAACACCGAAGAGCAGCATGCCTTCGTAAAGCCAGCAGGCCATGCGGCGTCTGAGCGAGGGGGCTTGGAGAGGGTGTTTGGGCTTGGTCGTTGGGGTGGCGGGTGCACTCTGGGTCATGGCAGCGATGGCATCAGGAGGGGTGAGCGAAAACCGGCATCATCGCACGCGAGCGCACAGGCCTCTTGCGTGTGGTGAGGTCAAAACGGCTGGGGCAGCAAGGTTTTGGGGTGCACCGGCCGCGAGAGTGCGACGCGTGGGGTGGCTTGAGAGGCGTTCACGGGCAGCAAGGGTGGCCTCACCAGGCGGCTGCTGGGTGGGGTGGTGCTGCGGGCGGCACTTTTGACCGGGGGTTTGGGCCCGGATGAGAGTGTCCTTTTTTCTTGAGCCGTCAGCGCTTGGTAGGCCTCCCATTGCGCCCGCTTGTCTTGGATGGTCAGGGACTGTGCGCTGTTGAAGTTGAAACGAGCCTGGTTGCGTTGTCTGGGGGTCAGGGTCGCCCAATCACGCATGCGAGCGTGCAGGGTCATTTGTTCTTCGTCGCTCAGCGCCAAAAAGCTTTTGGCGAGGGTGCGCCATTTTTGTTTTTGGGCCGCTGTGAGTGTGTGCCATTCGCTGGACAGAGGGGCAAGCGCTTGTTTTTGGCGTTTGCTCAGCGCTTGCCATTCGCGCGATGCTGGTTTGGCCGGCGCAAGCGCCGTGACCGTGGGTTGGCCCGCAACGATGGCGTTCTGTGGCTGCGTCTGAGCTTGGACCTGGGCGCAGAAAAGGGTGATCAGTGCGGCCGAGGCCGCCAGAGTCAGACCACTGGACACAAGCCAAGCGCATGCCAAGCGTGTGGCGGTCCACGCCGCAGGCCACAATCGGCCAAAGGCTTGACCGTGCGCCGCTTCAATCATGGCGTGGGGCTGGAGAGGTTTGCTGCTTGAGGAATTGCACAAAGCCTGGGTCGGTGTAGGCGGCTGGGGGCAATTCGTCCAGCAAAAGGGCCGAGTCAAGCGAGGCGATACTGGATTCGGCCATGTCTTGCTGCATGTCCTGAATGAACATCAAGCCCAAGATGAGTGCCAATAAGGGAAAGGTTGACACCGACAGTCGCCAGAGGTTGAGGCCTTCTTCGGGCGCTGCGGTGAGCGTGCCATTGGTCTGCGTGGCTTGGCTCTGGCGCAGCAAACGCTGCGGGACAGGTTGCGCCTGCAATGCCCTTTGGCGTGCGATCCGCAAGCGCTCGCTGATGTCGTGGTCCAGATGCAGGGCCGCCCCGTTCAGTCGAGCGGCCAAAGCCTGGCCCCAAAGGTCCATGTCGGCGGTGGTGTGTGTCTGGGAATGTTTCATGGTTTCATGCCTTGGTGGGCCAAGGTTTTACTCAAGGACTGGATGGCGCGGGAGCAATGGGTTTTGACGCTGCCTTCGGAGCAGCCCATCACGGCGGCGGTTTCAGCCACGTCCAGCTCCTCCCAATAACGCAGCAGGAAGGCTTCTCGTTGACGTGCGGGCAGGCCCATGATGGCTTTTTCAATATGTTCCAGGGTTTGTACCTGCCCCAGCCACTGCTCTGCGCTTTGGCTGGTCTGGGCATCGGCATCACCAGAGGTGACCTCCAGCAAGTCGAAATCGCCCAGGTCATCGCGGTGGTCAAAGTCGTCGCGGTTTGAAAACAAGGCTTGGCGCGTCTTGCGGCGGCGAAACCAGTCCAACACCGTGTTGGACAAAATACGTTGAAACAGCAAAGGCAGCTCTTGGGCGGGCTTGTCGGCGTAATGGCTGCACAGCTTGATCATGCTGTCTTGCACGATGTCCAACGCGCCCTCCTCATCGCCAACATGGTAGAGAGCCCTTTTAAAGGCTTTCTTTTCAGCGATTTTCAAGAAATCTGAGAGTTCTGTGTCCGAGGCCAACTTGCGTGCAGCGGGGGGCTGTTTCCTAAGGGTAAAACGGTTGATAACCGGCGAAACAGCCGTTGCAATGGGCAAAAATGATGCTTTTTGCGCTTGCAATCGGTTTGGATTTTGAAAGCTGGGCCATCTTCAGTGCGATAATACCGGGTTGCAATTGAAAAAACGCAAACGGATCACCGTCCGGCACTTTTACAGTTTGGTGCCCATGTCTGTGGTCTCAAGTCCCAAAGCCACTTCACAAGAGTCGAGCCAAGGGGCACCCAAGGTTTTTCGTTAGAGAAATTCACAAAGGTTGAATATATGGAAATCAATAAAGCCGAAATGGCATCCGCTGCGTCCGTCGCTTCTTCTGGTCAAGAGTTGCGTGGGGCCGAAATTTTGGTCAAAGCGCTGCAGGCCGAAAACGTCGAGTTTGTCTGGGGTTACCCCGGTGGGGCTGTGCTCCACATCTACGACGCTTTTTACAAACAAGAAACCATCCAGCACGTTTTGGTGCGCCACGAACAAGCTGCCGTGCACGCTGCCGACGGCTATGCCCGCGCCACGGGCGAAGTGGGTGTGGCGCTGGTCACTTCGGGCCCCGGCCTGACCAACGCTGTGACCGGCATCGCCACCGCTTACATGGACAGCATCCCCATGGTCATCATCAGCGGGCAGGTGCCCACTGCGGCCATTGGCCTTGATGCCTTCCAGGAATGCGACACCGTGGGCATCACCCGCCCCATCGTCAAGCACAACTTCCTGGTCAAAGACGCCAAGGACATGGCCGAGGTCATGAAAAAAGCCTTCCACATTGCCCGCACTGGCCGTCCTGGTCCGGTGGTGGTGGAT
>NZ_CALBEX010000507.1 GCF_937889215.1 uncultured Limnohabitans sp. | reverse complement strand
AACAACATACTGGGCACCTTGGCTGATACCCCTGACGACGCCACCACGACCTCCGTCAATGAATACCGACAAAACGCTCGATTTGGCATCGCGGTGCAATTTGACCCCGATGCAGCCAAATTTTCCATTGCCTCAGGAACCACAGGGGATGCCTCCAGCATCGAAATCACCGGCGCCAACGACACAGCCATCAGTTTGATGGGCTTGAACTCCACAGAAATGATGGTGGAGTCATCCGGCACAGAGGCCTTGCGGGGCAAAGCCAGCGAGCCAGCTGTCTTGAAGAGTGAAACCATGACCATCAACACCGCCAAAAGTGTGTTGGTGACCTCGGCCAACAAAGATTTTTTTGTATCGGTTGACGGTATCGCGGCCAAAATCGAGCTGCCATTCCCAACCACATTCACCAACATCGAAACCTTTGCCAAAGCACTGCAAGACAAAATCAACACGATTGTCGACGCAGATTCTGGGAAAAAAGTGACTGGCGTTACCGTGGGTTTCGACCCAAAAACCAAGCAATTGAGTTTTACCACCGCCACCACCGGTGACAACTCATCCATCCAGGTAACCGGACCTGCTGATTTGGGCTTGGCCAACACAGAAATGCAGTTTGGTGCCACCACTGAATGGAAAAAACTGGCTCAATACACAGAAAACGGGGCTCTGCAGTACGTCAAAAATGGCCAACAAACCGAAGATGCCACTGGCATTTCGACAAAAACCGAGTGGTGGCCCGTTTTCCTTGACCGAGGCGAGCTGAGCTTTGACCTGACCGGTAAACCCGTCTCGCCCTTAACCGGCATGCCATTCGAAACCGCCTTCTTGCAAGGCGGCAAGGGGGCATTGACCATGTCCATTGATTTCACGAAATCAACCCAATACTCCAGCGCTTTCGCCGTGCTGTCGCAGTCCCAAGACGGCGCCCCAGAAGGCGAATTGATGGGCCTGGACATTGGCGTGGACGGTCTGGTCAATGCGACCTATTCCAACGGTTCGCAAAATTCGCTGGGCAAGATCGTGCTGGCCAACTTCTCCAGCCCAACTGGTTTACGCCAAGTGGGTGACGCCAGTTACCTGGCCTCAGCCACCTCGGGCGTGGCCAAGATCGGTGAAGCGGGTTCGGCCGGTTTCGGCTCGATCCGCGCCGGTGCCACCGAGCGTGCCAACGTGGACTTGACGCAAGAGTTGGTGGACCTGATCACCGCGCAGCGGAACTTCCAGGCCAACGCCAAAGCCATTGAGACCAGCTCGACCATGACCAGCGCGATCATCAACATCCGTTCTTGATGCGCTGAATCACCCCTGACTGACACCACGAGAACGCCACCATGGACCGCCTTGTTTTTACCTCGAATGCCACCATCAAAGAGCAGGCCACGGCACGCCAGGTGCTGGTCAACGACTTGGCCAACGTGTCCACGGTGGGTTTCAAAAGCAGCTACGACGTGGCCTTGCAATCGATCAAGGTTGAAGGGGCTGGTTTTGACACCCGATACCAAGCCCAAAGCATTGCCCGCGACCTGATCCGCATGGACCCCGGCCCGGTCATGGCCACCGGCCGCCCGCTGGATGTGGCCATGGCGGGCAGCACCGTGCTCAGCGTACAAGCCCCCAATGGCGATTTGACGTTTACCCGTCGGGGTGACCTGAAGGTGAACATCCAGGGCCAGCTCGAAAACGGCTCTGGCCACCTGGTGTTGGGCGAAGGTGGCCCCATCACCATCCCGCCAGGTTTGTTGATCAACGTCACGCCCGACGGCAGTATTTTTGCGCGCGATCCGGCGCAAGTTGGCCCAGCCGCTGATGTGCTAATCGACCGCCTGCGGCTGCGCGACACCACAGGCGTGAGCATGGCCCGCCGCGAAGATGGTTTGTTCAAGGTGTCGGAAAAACCTAGTGGCACAGACCTTGCTTTAACTGCTCAACTGCCGCAAGTGATTCCCAAGGCCCTCGAGGGCAGCAACGTCAGCGCCATTGAGGCCATGACCCGCTTGATCGATCACTCGCGCAGTTTTGAAACCCAAATTCGCGTCATCAAGGAAATGAAAGGGCTCGACGAGTCCGGCGCTTCCATGATGAAAGCCGCTTAAACCTGACAGGAGCACCCCATGGATGCCTCAATGTGGATTGCCAAGACCGGCCTGGATGCGCAACAAACGCGCATGTCGGTCATCTCGAACAACTTGGCCAACGTCAACACCACGGGCTTCAAGCGCGACCGCGCCAGCTTCGAGGACATGCTCTACCAAAATCTGCGCCAACCCGGCGCACAGGTCGGTGCCGACGCACAAGCCCCCACGGGCTTGATGCTGGGCACCGGTGTGCGCATTGTGGCCACCGAAAAAACCCACACCCAAGGCAGCTTGGTGACCACCAAAAACGCCCTCGATTTGGCAGTGCAAGGCGAAGGCTTTTTCCAAATCGCCCAGGCCGACGGCACGATTGCCTACACGCGCGACGGTGGTTTCAAACTGTCGGTAACCGGACAGCTGGTCACCTCCAACGGCGCACCACTGCAACCTGCGATCACCATCCCGCCCAACGTGGCCAGCATCTCGATCGGCCAAGACGGCACGGTTTCGGTGGAAACCGCAGGCGGTGGCGGTGCACAGGTGTTGGGACAAATCCAAATTGCCCGTTTTGCCAACGCTGCAGGCTTGCAAGCCATTGGCCAGAACTTGCTGAAAGAAACCGGCGCCAGCGGCGCCCCCATCGTGGGCCAGGCCGGACAAGGCGGTGCAGGCCAATTGATGCAAGGCGCACTTGAGGCCTCTAACGTGAACGTGGTAGAGGAAATGGTCAACATGATCGAAACCCAACGCGCCTACGAAATCAACTCCAAAGCCATCTCTGCCGTGGACGGCATGTTGCGCTTCTTGAACAACAACATGTAAGCACGCCATGACGCCCAGCATTGCATTCACCACCCGCGTTTTGGCTCCCACTTTGCTGGCTCTGGGCCTGACAGGCTGCGCCACCGCGCCTGCCCCCATGGCGCATTCGCCGGCGTTTGCACCGGTCATGCCGGTGGCCATCGAGAAGCCGCGCATGGCCACTGGGGCCATTTACAACGGCCGCCAAAGCGACAACTTTTTTGGCCGCAGCCGCAATTACAAAGTGGGTGACCTGATCACGGTGTTGCTCAACGAGTCCACCCAAGCCGGACGCAGCCAAAGCGGCACCATTTCCCGCGAGGCCTCCAACGATGTGATCCCCAGTGGTTTGGTCACCAAAGCGCTGCGCATTCCCTCCAAAATTTTTGGCAGCAAAGGCGATGGCGCCTTTGACGGCCTGAACCTCAACAGTGCCAACATCGCCAGCAGTGGCTCTGGCGAGGCCGATCAACGTGCCAGCCTGTCTGGTGCCGTGTCGGTCACCGTGGTCGAAGTGCTGTCCAACGGCAACCTGATGGTGCGCGGCGAAAAACAACTGGCGCTCACCGAAGGGGCCGAAGTGATTCAGGTCACCGGCATCATCCGCCCCGACGATGTCTCGCCCAACAACATGGTGCAGTCGCGCCGTCTGGCCAATGCCCAGATTGCCTACCGTGGCACCGGCGACATGGCCAACGCGGCCAAGCCAAGCTGGGGCACCAGCGCCTTGCTCAAACTCTGGCCTTTCTGAGCGCCGCTCACCTCTTGAGAAACACCCCATGAAATCGACCCTCTTCACCCTTTTCTTGCTCATGAGCTTGACGGGCAACGCCTGGGCCGATCGCGTGAAGGACTTGGCCTCTGTGGCCGCAGGCCGCACCAACCAATTGATTGGTTACGGCTTGGTGGTGGGCTTGCAAGGCACGGGCGATGGGGCCGATGTGTCGTTCACCGCGCAAAGCATGAAGTCCATGCTCAGCCGCATGGGCGTGAGCCTGGATGGCCCGCTGTCGGACTTTGAACAAAACGCCAACAGCGGCAAGATCGACATCAAGAACGTTGCAGCCGTGATGATCACGGCTGAGTTGCCCGCCTTTGCCAAGCCCGGTCAAAAGATTGACATCAACGTCTCGGCCATTGGCAAAACCACCAGCTTGCGCGGCGGCAATTTGCTGCTGACCAGTTTGCGCGGTGTAGACGGTGAGGTCTATGGCTTGGCCCAAGGCGCACTCACCACCACCGGCATCGACACCAGCGCAGCGGGCTCCAAGGTCAGCATTGGCGTGCCCACTTCAGGGCGCATTCCCAATGGGGCCACGGTCGAGCGCATGGTGGACACCCCCTTTGAGACTTCAGACCATGTGGTGATGAATGTGCGCGAGTCGGACTTCACCACCACCACCGCCATTGTGAACGCTGTGAACAAAAGTTTTGGCGACGGCACAGCCCGCGCTTTGGACGGCATGTCTTTTGCCGTGCGCGCACCCACCGACATGTCGCAGCGAGTGGCCTTCATGAGCATGGTTGAAAACCTTGACGTTGTGCCCGGCGAGCCTCCTGCACGCGTGGTGGTCAATTCGCGCACGGGCACCGTGGTCATCAGCCGCAATGTGCGCGTGAGTGCGTCGGCTGTTTCACACGGCACCATTTCGGTGGCCATCTCGGCCACCAACGAGGTCTCGCAGCCCAATGCTTTTGGCCAAGGCCAAACTGCGGCCGTGCAAAACGCCGACATTGCGGTGACCGAACCCAACAAGCCCATGTTTTTGCCCTCGGTGACACACCGTTTGCCACACTG
>NZ_CALBEX010000506.1 GCF_937889215.1 uncultured Limnohabitans sp. | reverse complement strand
TATTTGCCTTTGGCTCAAAAGTTGATTGAAAACGATGCCGACGTCAACAAAACCGGCTGGACCCCATTGCATTACACCGCCTCGGGTGGCCATGTGCCCGTGATCGCGCTTTTGCTGGAAAACAGCGCCTATATCGATGCCGAGTCGCCCAATGGCAGCACGCCCTTGATGATGGCCGCCATGTACGGCAGCCCGGAAGCGGTCAAGCACCTGATTCAGGCTGGTGCCGACGTAACCCTGAAAAACCAGCTCGGCATGACCGCGCTGGATTTCGCCATTCGAGGCCAGCGACCCAACGCCAAAGAACTCATCGAAACCGCCTTGGCCCGTCTGACTGCTCGCCGATAAATGGATACGTTTTGATGGTGGTTACCGGGGTGGTGACCGTTTTGCCGGTTCATTGCCATCATTTATTCGTTCTAATAAGTTCATACGATGTATATTATGTAAAGTCACATGCACAGTTCAAGGCTCAAAACCGCAAAACCCCGAAGAACCCTCTCGATTTAGTTCAGGGGTTGAGCAAGTATTTTGTAGGTCGGTGCCTTCAGGTCCGACAAGCGTTCAATGCACCACTGCCTTTTGAGAATGCCAAGCCGCCAAGGCACGAAACGTCGGACCACAAAGGCCGACATGCCAAAGATCCTATGGCCGGACCAATGGCTGAAGGTGTATCAACACCCTCAGATCAAGGGATCAAACGCTGCGTTTGGCGGAAAGATGTTGGCGCACCCAGCAAAGCGCGGTATTGCCCCTGGGCCCAAGCCTGCGCCATGTCGCGGCTGCGCGGTGAAAACACGTGTCCGCTTTGGCCTGTTTGGTAAATAAAACGGGAGTCATCAGCCGAACTCAGGTCATACAGCGCACGAAGCGACGCTGCATGGCGGTTGGCAAAAGGTTCACAGGGGTCATTGGCCCAATACTGGCCGACGTTGACCGTGAACTGATCGCCCGGACTCTGCACCCGCACATCGAACAGCGCATTCAACACGGGTACTTTGCCAAAAGGCCTGTGGCTGCTGATGGCCGGGTGCCAAGCGCCCCAGCGCCATTGGTGAACATCGCGCCCCAACTTGGCCGAAATACGGCTCAAGCTGCGGTCCATGGCCGCATTGACCACAGGGTCGCAGCCCGCTTGCCCGCACCAAAACGTGTCGTTACGGGCCAATATGCCTTCCAATGCGGCTCTAAAATGGCGTTTCCCATAAAGCCCCTGGAAACGTTGAGCTCCCAAGCGCGGCACCAAGACGGCCCGCGTCATCTCATCGGCCCAGACGTTCAAAATCAAAGCCGCAGCGCTGTTCACATGCATGTGACCATCAAAATCTGCCAGCAACTTCATGGCCTCTGCACCCAAGGCGTGTTGGCTTTGTGCCTTGCGGGCGCTGGGCAGCAAGGTCTGGGCGGCCAAAGACAGCACGTCGTTTTGCACAGCCTGCATGCTCTGAACGCTGTGAAGCGGGGTTGCGGCCATCAATTGTTCAATCCGGTTGAAACGCTCCGGGGTGGTCCAGTCGGCCCCTAAAAAATGGGGATAGCCCAGCGGCAAAATGTTTTGATTGGCGGTGGCATGACAGCCTTTGGTGCTGATCTGCGCGGTGTTCAGGGCCGGGTTTTCGGCATAGGGTATCCAGCCCTGCCAGTCGTATTGCGCCAGCCAACCGGGCGCGGGTGCCACGCCGAGGATGTCGTTGTCCGGAGAGCGGACCGGCACTTTGCCAATGGCTTGAAAAGCCACCTCCCCTTGCGTGTCGGCCATCACCACGCTTTGCATGGGCGAGTGGTGGTCTGCGAAAGCCCGCTGCAACTGCGCCACGCTTTGCGACCAGTTGGCCTGCATGCCGGCATCGATGGTGGCGTTGTCCGGTGTCAGCGCCGACCAGCGCAAGCTCAGGGCATAGGCGGCCGTGTTGAGCAAGCCGGTGTACTGCGGCTGCACATCGCTGATGACGGGGCCATGCCGGGTGCTGCGCACTTGCAAGGTCACATCGCCCTGCCCCTTGACACGGATGGTTTCGCTGCGGGTCTCGAAAGAGGCCCAGCCTTCGGGGGTTCGGTACTGACCCGGACGGGCCGCGTCCAGTTGCTCCAGATACAGGTCTTGCACATCGGGCCCGGTATTGGTGAAGCCCCAGGCTACACCCCGGGTGCGACCCAGCACCACGAAGGGTAAGCCGGGTAAGGTGGCGCCCATCACATCCAGGGCAGGCAAGGACTGACCTTGCCAGACGCTTGCAGGCGCTTTCAGCCGGGCAAAGTACCAAATGGCCGGGGCACTGAGGGCCAAGTGCGGGTCATTGGCCAGCAATGGTTTGCCGCTGACGGTGTGGCTGCCGGGCACCACCCAATTGTTGCTGCCCTTGCCATCCAGAATGCCCATGTCGCGGACCCATTCGGCCGACCATTGGGCCAGAGCGCTGGACCGATCCGACTCGATGGCCGTGCCCGCTGTCTCAGCTGCAGGGGCGTACACGCCCAATTGCGCATACAGCGCGGGCAAATCCACCGCCGTGGCAGGTTTTTCTCCGGGGTATGGCGGCAGCAGTTGCCAAAGTTGTTCGTTGTTCAGGACCTTGGACGCGGACAGCCGTGCAAACTCTTGCCCCCAATTGCCGCCCAAATCCAGCGCCATCATCAGTGCCCAGCCCACGCTGTCTTCGGGCAGCCAGGCTTGACCGCCCTGCCCGCCAGCTGACGTGCCCAGAATCTGAAACTCGGGAGATGCTCGAACCGCGCCGGTGCGCCAGGCGGCCTGAATGCCTTCGCTGTAGGCCTGCAGCGCCGCTTGCGCCAAAGGCGACAAAAGCTTGAGCTGCTGGCGCGCCATGGGGATGATCCCTAGCGTGCGCATCAGCTTGTCGGTGCCCAACGTGGCGGGGCCCAAGATCTCGGACAGCTCACCGTGCATGATGCGGCGGTTGAACTCGAGTTGCCAGCCGCGCTCTTGGGCATGCACAAAACCCATGGCCCGCCAGGCTTCCAGCGCCGTAGCCGCCTGAATGTGCGTCACGTCTGAGTTGTCACGCCCGATGCTCACCGGCTGGTTCAGCCCTGGCAATTGCACCGTGCCGTCCAACTTGGGCAGGCTGCGCAGCATTTGCACCGCCAAAACACCGCCCGCAAGCAAAACGGCGACCACTGCCAAAACACTCAAACGTCCGAGCCATTTCATGAGGCAGTCCCCTTGTTTTGTATATTTTTCAGAGCGTCAAATATGGCCCCAAACCATCAACGCGTCACGCCCTTCGGTGACAAGGTCCACCTTGGCACCCACGGGCAACAACACCTTGGTTTCGACATGACCAAAAGGCAAGCCCGTGAGCACCAGGGCCTTGATCTGGCTGCGGAGCCCGTCGACCACGGTGGCCAGCTTGAAGCCTTTGTCGTGCGCGGGCACCAGCTTGTATTTGCTGAACTGGCCGATCAGCACCGCCTTTTGCTGGGCCAGCACACCCGCATGTAGCAGTTGCGTTAGCATGCGCTCGATGCGGTAAGGGTGCTCGCCCACGTCTTCGAGGAACAACACGCCGCCTTTGATTTGCGGGAAATACGGCGTACCGAGCAATGAAGTCAGCACCGTCAGGTTGCCACCCCAAAGCGGCGCGTCTTTCACCAACACGCGGCGCTCGGCTTCAAGCTTGGGAAGTTGCCAGCCTGTGCCCTCGCCTTGTTCCATCAACAAGTCATCAAAACAGGCCTGCATGATGTCGTCGGGTTCTTGCTCAGGCCCAAAGTCTTCGCCCAAGGCCGGGCCCTGCCAGCTGATGCGACCAGTCTTGGCCAACACCGCTTGGTTGAAGGCCGTGAAATCGCTCAGGCCCATAAACTGCGTGCCCCCATCAATGGCTTTGGCGATTTGTTTGTAGGGCAATGCCGGCAGGATGCGCGTGAGGCCGTAGCCGCCGCGCGAGATGAGCGCCACGTCGGCACCGCTGGCTGCGGCACGGGTGATGGCCGCAATGCGCGTGGCGTCGTCGCCCGCAAAACGCATGTGGCTGGCCAAGGCGGCTTCGTCGACTTCCACCTCGTGGCCTTGGGCTTTCAGTCGTTTGACGCCCCGGCGAAAGGCCGCTTTATCGCGCACCGCGCTGGAGGGGGAAAAAATGTAAATGTGGGCCATGTTTTTATCGTTGAGTTAGTGCCAATGTCATGCGGTGGCTTGGCTCGGCAGCCTCCTGTCAAGCGGAAGAATCAGGGCTTGAAGTGTCGCACAGCCGCCGCGGCAATCGCCCTGCCCTGCTCCTGCACAAAATGGCCGGCTTCTGGCAAACCAT
>NZ_CALBEX010000505.1 GCF_937889215.1 uncultured Limnohabitans sp. | reverse complement strand
GGCGTTGCAACAGACTGATGTGAGGGCGGCGCAGCGGCTTAAAAACGCCCCAGCGCCTGCATCTTCCACGCCAGCCACAGCTTGCGCAGCGGCGTGAGGGCGATGCGCTGGTGCAGCACCTGAAAGCCAGAGGCTTCGATTTCGCGCAGCAAGGTGCGGTAAATGCTGGCCATCATGAGGCCGGGTTTTTGGGCGCGGCGGTCGGCCGCAGGCAGCAGGGCCAGGGCTTCGTCGTACAGGGCGTGGGCGCGGGCGGTTTGGAACATCATCAGCGCTTTGAAGTGGTCTGAATAGTTGCGCTCTATCAGTTCGTTGGCCTTGACGCCAAAGCGCTGCTGCTCGTCCAGCGGCAGGTAGATGCGCCCGCGCATGGCGTCTTCGCCCACGTCGCGGATGATGTTGGTCATCTGAAACGCCAAGCCCAGTTTGTGGGCGTAGGCGGTGGTGGCCTCGTCGGTCTGGCCAAAGATGCGGGCGGCGACTTCGCCGACCACGCCAGCCACCAGGTGGCAGTATTGGGTCAGGCCCGCAAAGTCCAGGTAACGGGTTTGGTTCAGGTCCATCTGGCAGCCTTCGATCACGGCCAACAGGTGGTGGCTGTCGATGCCAAAGGCCTGCGTGTGTGGCATCAGCGCTTGCATGACGGGGTGGCTGGGCTGGCCTGCGTAGGCTTGCAGCACTTCTTTTTGCCACCAGGCGAGTTTGGTCGCGGCCACGCCGGGGTCTTTGATTTCATCGACCACGTCGTCCACTTCGCGGCAAAACGCATAAAAGGCGATGATGGCCGCCCGCCGCTCTGCGGTTAAAAACAAAAAGGCGTAATAGAAACTGCTGCCCGAGGCGGCGGCTTTTTGCTGGACGTAGTCTTGCGGGCTCATGGTCTGAGATTCTCGCATCCAATGGGGGGATTCAAGACCGGGGCGCGCCAGACATTTTTTGGAATTGCTGCTTCAGCACTGCCCCTGAACCCCATCCCAGCGCGATGCGCCAGAGCATGGCGCGCATTTCGTGGCGTGGCATTTTGACGCGCTGGGTCAGCGCCGCAGGCCCGGCTTGGCGCAGCAGCGCCACGGTGCGTGCACCGATCAGAGCGGGCAGGGTGCTGGCCAAGCGCAGGCGCAGCGGCTGCAGGGCCAGGCCGTAGCGCAGGCCATTGGCCAGTTGCGCTTGGGTGTGGTCCAGCCATTGGGTGTACAGCGGGGCCAGAGCTTGCAGGGTTTGGGCGGGCCCTGTGTTTTGGTCGGTGTTGTGCTCGGTCAGGGCGGCTTGGGCCAGCGCTTTGGGGGTCAGGCCTGCAAGGGCCAAGGTCTCTACCGGCCAGTAGCAGCGCCCGCTGGCCAAGTCGGCCCCGGCGTCGCGAAGGATGTTCAGGCGTTGCAGGCCCATGCCGTATGAGCGGCCTATGCGCATCATTTCGGCCTGTGGCAGCAGGCTGTAGCCGGGCAGGTGGCGGCCGCAGAGTTCGGTCCAGAACTCACCCACGCAACCGGCCACCAGCCAGGTGTATTGGTTCAATTCGGCTTCGGTGTTCAGGGCGTGCAGGCCGGGGCCAAAGCGGGCCATGTCCAGCTGCTGGCCTTGGGTGATGTGGGCCAGCACTTGGCGCACGCTGGTTTGGTCGGCCTCTGCCAGGGTGTGCAAAAGCGGCAGGCATTCGGGCAGGGCCTGCATGAGGGCGCGTTCGTGCGGGTCGGTTTGTTGCGCAGCAAAGGCTTGCGTGAGGCGCTTCAGTTCGGCGGTTTGGCTTGAACTGGCCAGTGTTTCACCGATCGCTTGGCCCATGAGCGTCAGCAAAACTTGCCGCTCGGCCAGGGGCAGGGCCGTGGTGTCGGCGACGGTGTCGGTGGCCCGGGCCAACAAGTAGCCGATGGCCACCGGCGCTTGCAGCGCGGGGGGCAGCAGGCGAATGGACAGGTCAAAAGACCGCGAGACCTGCCGCAGAATGTTTCGTTGCTCTGCGGACAGACCAGGACGCTGTGGCTGAGAAAATAGGGGGTGTTTGAGCATGGTCAATCGGTATTGTCGCTTGACAGATGGGCCCGCTTTGAATAGATTACTAACCAGTCAGTCATTATTATTTCTTGGAAATCCCATGCTTTCTTCCATGACACTCGCCGCTCGGCGAGTTTTGCATTTTTGCGCCCTTGCTGCTTGTTTGACCACTTTGGTGGCATGTTCCAAGTCCGAAGCGCCACAAGCGCCGTTGCGCTCGGTCAAGTTGCTCACCGTCTCTGGCAGTGATCTGAGTGTGGGCGGTGAATTTTCGGGCGAGGTGCGGGCGCGTGTCGAGTCTCGGCTGGGCTTTCGGGTGGGCGGCAAACTGGTACAGCGGCCTGTCGAGGTCGGGCAGCGGGTGGCCTCGGGGCAGTTGTTGGCCTTGGTTGATGCGCAAGACTACCAATTGGCCGCTCAGGCCGCACAAGCGCAGGTGAGCGCTGCGCAAAGCCAGCGCGATTTGGCCGCAGCCGACTTCAAGCGTTTTGAGGCCTTGAAGGCGCAAAACTTCATCAGTGGTGCCGAGCTGGAGCGCCGCGAAGCCGGCCTGAAATCGGCCGAGGCAGCTTTGAACCAAGCCAAAGCCCAAGCGCAGGCGCAAGGCAATCAGGCCGGTTATGCGCGTTTGACCGCCAGCCATGCGGGTGTGGTCACCGGGGTGGATGCGGAGGTGGGGCAGGTCTTGTCGGCCGGTCAACCGGTGCTGCGTCTGGCCCACGATGGCCCACGGGACGCGGTGTTTGCCGTGTCTGAACAAATGGCGTTGGCTCTGAAAGTAGGGCAAACCATGCAGGTCACGCTTTTGAGCACAGGCCAAAGTGTGCAAGGCAAGGTGCGCGAGCTGGCCGCCAGTGCCGATCCGGTGACGCGCACCTATGCCGTCAAGCTGGCGCTGGAGGCTGGCGAGCGCTTGCCTTTGGGGGCCTCGCTGAATGTGGCGGTGTCCGGCCTGCCGGGCAGCGCGCCCTCGGTCATCAAATTGCCCACCAGCGCATTGCGCCAAGAGGGGCAGGGCACCGCGGTCTGGGTGCTGAATGAGGCGAGCATGACGGTCAACAGCCAAGGGGTTCAGCTCGGCCCGATCGATGGCAACGAGGTGGTGATAGCTGCGGGCTTAAAGCCGGGTCAAAAGGTGGTGAGCGCTGGCGTGCATGTGTTGACGGCGGGCCAAAAAGTCACCGTGTATGGCGCGGCCCCTTTGGCCACAGACAAGCGGTGATCGCATGAGCCACACCGAGAACACCCGTTTCAACCTCTCGCGCTGGGCGCTGGAGCACCCGGCCCTGACACGCTACTTGATGGTGGTGTTGATGGTGTTGGGCATGGCGTCTTATTTTCAGTTGGGCCAAGACGAAGACCCGCCCTTCACCTTCCGCGCCATGGTGGTGCGGGCTTACTGGCCGGGGGCCACCGCTGAGCAAGTGGCCGAGCAGGTGACCGACAAGATCGAGCGCACCCTGCAAGAGGTGCCTTTTGCCGACAAGATCCGCAGCTACTCGAAGCCGGGTGAGGCGCAGATCATTTTTCAGATCAAAGACAACTCGCACCCGGGCGATGTGCCGCAGGTTTGGTACGCGGTGCGCAAAAAAATTGGCGACATGCGTGGCAGTTTGCCGCAGGGCGTGGTAGGGCCGTTTTTCAACGATGAATTTGGCGATGTGTATGGCGTGATTTACGCCTTGGGCGGCCAGGGCTTCACGCCGGCTGAAATCAAGGTGCAGGCCGACCGCTTGCGTCAAGCTTTGCTGCGTGTGCCGGATGTGGCCAAGGTGGAATTGTTTGGCGTGCAGGACGAGAAGGTTTTTGTCGAGGTCTCGCAAAAGAAGCTGGCGCAAATGGGTTTGGACATGGGCGCTGTGGTGGGCCAGCTCAACCAACAAAACGCGGTGGAGTCGGCGGGCAGCATCCAGTCGCCCGCCGATGTGGTCCAGGTGCGAGTAGGGGGGCAGTTTCAGAGCCTGGCCGATTTGCAGGCCATGCCGATTCGGGGCGCTTCCGGGGTTCAGTTGCGCTTGTCCGACATCGCCAACGTGAGCCGTGGGTACGCCGATCCTGCGAGCGTGAAGGTGCGCCACGACGGCCAAGAAGTGATTGCGCTGGGGGTGTCCATGGCCAAAGGCGGCGACATCATTGCCCTGGGCAAGTCCCTGCGGGTGGCGGTCGCGGCCACGCAGGCCAGTTTGCCTGCCGGCATGTCTTTGACGCAGGTTCAGGACCAACCCAGCGCGGTGTCGAGTTCGGTCAATGAGTTCATCAAAGTGCTGATCGAGGCGGTGGTGATCGTGTTGGCGGTGAGCTTTTTGGCGCTGGGCCTGCACAAGCGGCCGGGCCACAACCCTCTGTGGCGGCGTTGGACGCTGGACATCCGACCTGGTTTGGTGGTGGGCATCACGATTCCGCTGGTTTTGGCGGTGACCTTTTTGGCCATGAACTACCTGGGCATTGGCTTGCACAAAATTTCCTTGGGCTCGCTGATCATTGCGCTGGGCTTGCTGGTGGACGACGCCATCATTGCGGTGGAGATGATGGTGCGCAAGATGGAGGAGGGCTACGACAAAGTGCGAGCTGCTACCTTCACGTATGAGCTGACCGCCATGCCCATGCTCACCGGCACCTTGATCACGGCAGCGGGTTTCTTGCCGATCGGCATGGCCAAGTCCACCACGGGTGAATACACCTTTGCCATTTTTGCGGTCACGGTGGTGGCTTTGTTGGTGAGTTGGGTGGCTTCGGTTTATTTTGTGCCTTATCTGGGCACCTTGCTGCTCAAGCCCCCGGCGCATGTGGCGGCGGCCGATCAATTGGATTCGCCGAAGATGTACGACTCTGCGTTTTACCGGCAGTTTCGCGCCTGGGTGACTTGGTGCGTCACGCACCGCTGGAAGACGATCGCCATCACGGTGTTTTTGTTCGCCATGGGTTTGGTGGGCATGGGCAAGGTGCAGCAGCAGTTCTTTCCGGACTCCAGTCGCCCGGAAATATTGGTCGATTTGTGGTTGCCCGAGGGCTCGCCCTTCAAGGCAAGTGAGGCCATCACCCGCCGTGTGGAGCAGCGCCTGGCCCAAGAAGCCGGTGTGAAGTCGGTCACCGCTTGGGTGGGCTCGGGCACGCCGCGCTTTTATTTGCCGATGGACCAGGTGTTTCCCCAGACCAACGTGTCGCAGTTGATCGTGCTGCCCACCGATCTGAAAACCCGCGAGGTGCTGCGGGCCAAGTTGCCCGCCTTGTTGGCCCAGGAGTTCCCCGAAGTTCGGGGGCGGGTCAAGCTGCTGCCCAACGGCCCGCCTGTGCCTTACCCGGTGCAGTTCCGTGTGGTGGGCTCGGACCCGAAGGTCTTGCGCCTGAAAGCCGATGAAATCAAAGCGCAGATGCGCCTGAACACGAACACACGCGGTGTGAACGACAACTGGAACGAGTCGGTCAAGTCGGTGCGCCTGGAGGTGGACCAAGCCAAGGCCCGCGCTTTGGGGGTGACCAGCCAGTCGATCGCACAAGCTTCACGCACCTTGCTGTTGGGCTCTACCGTGGGCCAGTTCCGCGAGGGGGACAAGCTGATCGAGATCGTGTTGCGCCAGCCTTTGGCTGAACGCGATGCCTTGTCGGACCTGGGCCAGGCTTATGTGCCCACGGCCTCGGGGCGGTTCGTTCCTTTGCTGCAAATTGCCACCCCTGTCATGGGCTGGGAGCCGGGCGTGATGTGGCGTGAGGGGCGGCAATACGCCATCACCGTGCAGTCCGACATTGCAGAAGGTCTGCAAGGCGCGACAGTGACGGCGCAGCTGCTGCCTGAGCTTAAAAAGACCGAGGCCAGTTGGCAAAGCCAAGGCTTGAGTGGCTACCGCATCGAGGTGGCGGGCGCGGTGGAAGAAAGCGCCAAAGGCTCGGCCTCGATCGCGGCCGGCGTGCCCATCATGCTGTTCATCACCTTCACGCTGCTCATGCTGCAGTTGCAAAGCTTCAGCCGGGCCATGCTGGTGTTCTTGACCGGGCCGCTGGGCATGGCCGGTGTGGCTGGCGCTTTGCTGGTGTTGGACCGACCTTTTGGATTTGTGGCGCTGCTGGGCGTGATCGCGCTCATGGGCATGATCCAACGCAACTCGGTCATTTTGATCGACCAAATTGAGCAGGACCGGGCGGCGGGCATGCCTGCTTGGCAGGCCATTGTCGAGTCGGCGGTGCGGCGCTTGCGTCCTATCGTGCTCACCGCCGCTGCGGCGGTGTTGGCCATGATTCCGTTGTCGCGCAGCATTTTTTGGGGCCCGATGGCCGTGGCCA
>NZ_CALBEX010000504.1 GCF_937889215.1 uncultured Limnohabitans sp. | reverse complement strand
GGTCCGAGGGGCCCTGGCCGCAAATGCCGATGTATTTGCCCTGCGCCAAGCAGGCTTGGATGGCTTGCGAGATCAAGGCTGTGACCGCCGGATCACGTTCGTCAAAATCAGCGGCCAGCAGTTCCATGCCCGAGTCACGGTCCAGGCCCAAAGTCAGCTGAGTCAGGTCGTTGGAGCCAATCGAAAAGCCATCGAAGAACTCGAGGAACTGCGCCGCCAGGATGGCGTTGCTGGGCACCTCGCACATCATGATGACTTTGAGGCCCTCTTCACCACGGCGCAAACCTTGGCTGGCCAACAGCTGGGTGACCTTTTCGGCTTGCCCCAAAGTGCGCACAAAGGGCACCATGATCTGCACGTTGGTCAGGCCCATCTCACCGCGCACGCGCTTGAGGGCTTCGCACTCCATGGCAAAAGCTTCGCCAAAATCGCGGCTGATGTAACGCGCTGCGCCGCGGAAACCCAACATCGGGTTTTCTTCTTCCGGCTCGTAACGGCTGCCGCCAATGAGTTTGCGGTATTCGTTGCTCTTGAAGTCCGACAAACGAACGATAACCGGCTTGGGCCAGAAAGCGGCGGCGATGCTGGCCACGCCTTCGGTGACTTTGTCCACATAAAAAGCACGGGGGGACGCATGGCCACGGGCAACGGATTCCACGGCTTTTTTCAGGTCAGCGTCGATGGCGGGGTAATCCAGGATGGCCTTGGGATGCACGCCAATGTTGTTGTTGATGATGAACTCCAGACGGGCCAGGCCTACACCGGCATTGGGCAGCTGAGCAAAATCAAAGGCCAGCTGGGGGTTACCCACGTTCATCATGATCTTGGTTTTGATCTCGGGCAGCACACCGCGCTGGATCTCGCTGATCTCGGTTTCCAGCAAGCCGTCGTAAATGTGGCCGGTATCGCCCTCGGCGCAGCTGACGGTGACCAGCGTGCCTTCGGCAAGTTGCTCGGTGGCGTTTCCGCAACCGACCACCGCAGGAATTCCCAGTTCTCGGGCAATGATGGCGGCGTGGCAAGTGCGACCACCCCGGTTGGTCACAATGGCGCTGGCGCGCTTCATGACGGGCTCCCAATTAGGGTCGGTCATGTCGGTCACCAACACATCACCGGGCTGGACTTGGTCCATCTCGCTGATGTTGTGCACCAAGCGCACGGGGCCCGTGCCGATTTTTTGGCCAATCGCCCTGCCCTCGGCCAGGATGGCACTTTTGCCTTTGAGCTTGTAACGCAGCTCTGGCGTGCCTTTGGCTTGGCTCTTCACCGTTTCTGGTCGCGCTTGCAAGATGTAGAGCAAGCCATCGGTGCCGTCTTTGCCCCACTCAATGTCCATGGCGCGGCCGTAATGCTGCTCGATGACCACCGCGTAGCGGGCCAATTGCTCGACCTCAACATCGGTCAGGCTGTAGCGGTTGCGCAGTTCGGTGGGCACGTCGGTGGTTTTGACCAACTTGCCCGAAGCGGCTTTTTCAGCGGGGGTGGCAAACACCATCTCGATCAGCTTGGAGCCCAGGTTACGGCGGATCACGCTGCGATTGCCCGCGGCCAACATCGGCTTGTAGACATAGAACTCGTCTGGATTGACGGCACCCTGCACCACCGTCTCTCCCAAGCCATAGCTGGAGGTGATGAACACCACGTCTTCGAAGCCCGACTCGGTGTCGATGGTGAACATGACACCGGCCGCACCCAAATCGGAGCGCACCATGCGCTGCACACCCGCCGACAAGGCCACGTCCGCGTGGGCAAAACCCTTGTGCACGCGGTAGCTGATGGCGCGGTCGTTGTACAAGGAGGCGAACACCTCTTTCATCTTGTGCAGCACGTCCTCGATGCCGACCACGTTCAGGAAGGTTTCTTGTTGGCCTGCGAACGACGCATCGGGCAAATCTTCGGCGGTGGCCGAAGAGCGCACCGCAAACGAAGCCTCAGGGTTGTCGCCCTGCAAACGCACAAAAGCTTCGCGAATCGCTTGCGCCAAGTCGGCCGGGAAAGGCTGGGCTTCGACCATGGCGCGAATTTCAGCACCCGCTGCGGCCAAGGCGCGCACGTCCTCGGTATCCAAAGCGTCCAAACGCGCATTGATGCGCTCGGTCAGGCCCCCAAACGCCAAAAACTGACGAAAAGCGTGGGCGGTGGTGGCAAAACCCGTGGGCACGCGAACGCCAGAAGGCAACTGGGAAATCATTTCCCCCAAACTCGCGTTTTTGCCCCCAACCGACTCGACGTCGGTCATGCGCAATTGTTCAAAGGGAACAACCAAGGCGGTCTCATTGAAAAGTTCAGACATACAAAGCTCCAAAGTTAAAACCCGGCTCCAAGGCGCAACCGGGGTTTTTGTTGTTCTTTGAATGGAACCCCGAATAGACAGCAATGGATAATCGACTGATTTTAGGGGTCTTGTTGACTCCGCCATTTGAAATTACCTCAACCATGTCAAACCGCACCGTTTTTTTCGTCTCAGACGGCACCGGCATCACCGCCGAAACTTTCGGCAACGCCATACTGGCCCAGTTCGACATGAAAACCCGGCATGTGCGACTGCCCTTCACCGACACCATCGACAAAGCACACCAAGCGGTTCGGCAAATCAACCACACTGGCGACGCCGAGGGCAACAAACCGATCGTGTTCACCACCTTGGTGAACATGGATGTCCTCAAAGTGCTGCAAGAAAACTGCCAAGGCATGCTGCTGGACATGTTTGGCACCTTTGTGAACCCCCTGGAAAGCGAATTGGGCATCAAATCACACCACCGCATCGGCCGTTTCTCGGATGTGAGCAAAAGCCAGGAATACCACGACCGGATCGAAGCCATCAACTTCTCGCTGGCCCATGACGATGGCCAGTCCAACCGAGACCTGGAGTCGGCCGATGTGATTTTGGTAGGCGTCAGCCGCAGCGGCAAAACCCCAACCAGCTTGTACTTGGCCATGCAGCACGGATTGAAAGCCGCCAACTACCCTTTGATTCCAGAAGACTTTGACCGCAAACAGCTGCCCCCTGCCCTGGTGCCTCACCGGCAAAAAATTTTTGGATTGAGCATTCACCCCGATCGGCTGGCCGAAATACGCGCCGAGCGCCGGCCCAACTCCCGTTACGCCAGCCTTGAAAACTGCCGCATGGAAGTGTCAGAGGCAGAAGCCATGATGCGCCGGTCCAGCATCCGCTGGCTGTCCACCACCACCAAGTCGATTGAAGAGATTGCCACAACCATCTTGCAAGAGATCAAGCCAGAGCGGCTGATTTATTGATTTTGGCGTTCGGCCTCAAGCCCACAAAGCAGACCGCTGAAACCCCTCAAGCCAAAGTGGCCGCAATGCGCTCAGCACATTGCTGGGACTGCGCCGCATCGCGGGCCTCCACCATGACGCGCACCAAGGGTTCGGTGCCACTGGCGCGAATCAACACCCTGCCCGACGCTCCCAGCTCAGCCTCAGCAGTCTCTTTGGCCTCCCACAAAGGTCGGTGGCCTTTCCAATCAAAGCCAGGGCTCAAACGGACATTGATCAGAGTTTGGGGAAACAACACAACGCCCTCCAACAGCTGGGCCATGGTTTGTCCACTGCCGACACAGGCTTGCAGCACCTGCAAGGCACTCACCAAACCGTCCCCTGTGGTGTGCTTGTCGAGCGCCAGCAAATGGCCAGAACCCTCACCGCCCAGCAGCCATCCTTTTGCGTGAAGAACTTCCAAGACATAGCGGTCACCCACTTTGGCCCGTTCGAATTGCACGCCCCGCTGCTTGAGCGCCAACTCAACCGCCAAATTGGTCATCAGTGTCCCTACCACGCCAGGCACGGCTTCGTCTCGGGCCAGTCGGTCAGCCACCATCAAATACAACAACTCATCGCCATTGAACAAGCGACCCGAAGCGTCTACGAACTGCAACCTGTCTGCATCGCCGTCGAGCGCAATGCCGTAATCAGCCCCATGGTCTTTCACGGTCTGAACCAAGGCTTGTGGGTGGGTTGCGCCGACCTCTTTGTTGATGTTGAGGCCATCGGGTGAGCAGCCGATCGCGATCACCTCGGCCCCCAATTCATGAAACACCTTGGGCGCAATTTGGTATGCGGCCCCGTGTGCGGCGTCCACCACGATTTTCAAACCCTTGAGAGTCAAATCGTTGGAGAACGTGCTTTTGCAAAATTCGATGTAACGGCCAGCGGCATCGTTGAGGCGACGGGTTTTGCCCAGCGAAGCGGAGTCCACCCAGACAGGCGCTTCGAGCAATGCGGCCTCCACTTGCGCCTCCCAAGCATCAGGCAGTTTCTTACCCTGCGCACTGAAAAACTTGATGCCATTGTCGGCAAAAGGATTGTGGCTGGCGCTGATCACCACCCCCAAAGAAGCGCGCTGCGCCCGGGTCAGATAGGCCACCGCTGGCGTTGGAATCGGGCCCAACAGCACCACGTCCACACCTGCCGAATTGAAACCAGACTCCAGCGCACTTTCGAGCATGTAACCCGAAATTCGGGTGTCTTTGCCAATCAGCACCACGGGGTGAGCTTCCTGAGCTTTCAACACCCGGCCCACCGCATGCGCCAATCGCAAAATGAAATCGGGCGTGATGGGGCTTTGGCCCACGGTGCCGCGAATGCCGTCTGTACCGAAATATTGTCTCGCCATGAACCCGCCCTTATTTTGATAACCAGAACATCGATTTTAGCGGCCCAGCCTCCGCAAATTGCTGACAGGAACACTGATCCGACATCAGCGCATCAAAGCTTTTCAGACTGCATAGCCAACCATACCTTGAGGGCATCTGCCGTGGGCTTGATATCGTGAACCCGCACCACAGAAGCCCCCCGATCAACGGCCAACAAAGCCGCAGCCACGCTGGCGGTGAGTCTGTGGCTTGGGTCCGGTGTTTGGCCGTTTTCGGCCAATAAAGCGCCCAAAGATGACTTGCGCGACCAACCCGACAGCAGGGGCCGCCCCAGTTGCAGCAGTTGTGCCTGTTGGGCCAACAACTGAAAATTTTGCGCGGCGGTTTTTCCAAACCCAATACCTGGATCAAGCACCAAGCGTGCGGTAGACACCCCCAAATCTCGGAGTGTTTCAGTGCGAGCGTTCAAAAAATGGGCAACCTCGGCCACTGCCTCACCGCTCATGGGTGCCAACTGCATGGTTTGCGGGTCGCGATGCATGTGCATCAAACAGACACCGCAAGAGGGGTGAGCCGCCACCACACGCTCGGCACCGGGTTGGCGCAATGCCCAGATGTCGTTGACGATGTCCACCCCGAGATCCAGAGCCACCTGCATGACCTCGGGTTTGTAGGTGTCCACCGAAATCGGCACCTGCCAACGTATAGCCTCTCGTAAAAAAGGCAACAAACGGGCCAGTTCATCGGCCAAGGGCACGGCCTTGGCACCCGGCCTGGTCGACTCGGCTCCTACATCCAAAATTCCAGCGCCATCGCGCAGCATCTGCTCGGCATGGCGCAGGGCATAAGCGGGATCAACGTGCTGTCCGCCATCCGAAAACGAATCGGGGGTGAGGTTCACGATGCCCATGATCCAGGGTCGTGAAAGGTCCAATTCAAATCGGGTGGTCTGCCATTGCATCATGGGCCTCGTGGGTCAAAAATACGAAGTCATCGTAGCCAAGAAAAACGGGGCCCGAAGGCCCCGCTGTCGTGTGAATCACCAAGGGAAAATCAAGCCGCAGTGGTGGCTGGCTCCGCTTGCACCACCGGGGTGTCGCCACCACCGCTGTTGCCTCCGGACGGAGGGGTGCGGGGAGTCCAGTCTTTGGGAGGCAGGGGATCGCGTCCTGCCATGATGTCGTCGATCTGGTCTTTGTCGATGGTTTCCCATTCCAACAAAGCCTTGGCCATGGCGTGCATTTGGTCACTGTGCTCTTCGATCAAGCGACGTGCCAAACTGTACTGCTCATCAATGATGCGACGCACTTCCAAATCCACCTTTTGCATGGTGGACTCGCTCATGTTGGTGGTCTTGGTCACTGAACGGCCCAAGAACACTTCGCCTTCGTTTTCGGCATAAACCATTGGGCCCAACGCATCGGTCATGCCGTAACGCATCACCATGTCACGGGCTATCGACGTAGCACGCTCGAAGTCGTTGCTGGCGCCAGTTGTCATTTGGTGCATGAAGACCTCTTCGGCAATCCGACCACCGAACAGCATGCTGATCTGGTTGAGCATGAACTCTTTGTCGAAACTGTAGCGGTCTTTTTCAGGCAGGCTCATGGTCACACCCAAAGCGCGGCCACGAGGGATGATGGTGACCTTGTGCACGG
>NZ_CALBEX010000503.1 GCF_937889215.1 uncultured Limnohabitans sp. | reverse complement strand
CCATCACCAGGTGGCTCACACGACTGGGGTGGGCTTGCGCGTCGCGTGCCGCTGCTTCCAGCGCGATGAGCGAGCCAAAGCTGTGGCCGATCAGCGCGGCTTTTTCAATCTTCAGCGCATCGAGCAGGGCGATGACGGTTTCGGCGGCTTCTTCCACGCTTTGCGGCGGGGTGCCTTCGCTTTTGCAGTGCCCGGGCAGGTCAATGGCCAGCACGTTCCAGCCGTGGTGGGCCATGTAGCGGGTTTGCAAAATCCAGACGCTGTGGTCGTTGAGCACGCCGTGGATGAACACGGCGGTGGGCTGCGCGGGGTTAAAGGGCTTGCCGCCGGTGTAGGCGTAGAGGTCGTGACCTTGAACGGAGATTTTCATGGTCAGGCCCCCGCTTTTTCGGCGGCTTTGAGCGCCTTTTTCAGGTCATCGATCAGGTCGGCCGGGTCTTCCAGTCCAATCGACAGCCGAATCGTGCCCGGGCCGATGCCGCCAGCGGCCAGGGCTTCGTCTGTCATGCGGAAATGCGTGGTGCTGGCCGGGTGGATCACCAGGCTTCGGCAGTCGCCCACATTGGCCAGGTGGCTGAAGACCTTGAGGGTCTCGATGAACTTTTGGCCTTGGGCGCGGCTGCCCTTGATGTCGAAGCTGAACACCGAGCCCGCACCGCGGGGCAAGAGCTTTCGCGCCAGCGCATGCGAGGGGTGGCTTTCCAGCATGGGGTGGCCCACGCGGCTGACCAGTGGGTGCGCGGCCAGAAACTCGACCACTTTGGCGGTGTTCTCCATGTGCCGGGCCATGCGCAGCGGCAGGGTTTCGATGCCTTGCAAAATCAGCCAAGCGGTGTGCGGGCTCATGCAAGCGCCAAAGTCGCGCAGGCCTTCGCGCCGCGCCCGCAGCAAGAAGGCGCCCACGGTGCTTTCTTCGCTGAAGACCATGTTGTGAAAGCCTTCGTAGGCTTGGCTCAGCTCGGCAAATTTGCCCGATTTGTCCCAGTCAAAACTGCCGCCATCGACGACCACACCGCCCACCACCGTGCCGTGGCCCGACAAAAACTTGGTGGCCGAGTGGTAAACGAGGTCGGCCCCGTG
>NZ_CALBEX010000502.1 GCF_937889215.1 uncultured Limnohabitans sp. | reverse complement strand
CACGTAATTCGGGGGTGATGATTTCGTCGGCATCGAGGAAAAAAATGTACTCGCTTCGGACATGCGTCAGCAGGCGGTTGCGTTGCACCGCAAAGCCTTGCCAATCCTCGCTGGTGAATGTGTGAGCGCCCAGGCTGCGGGCGATCTCCAAGGTGTTGTCGGTGCTGCCACTGTCGAGCACGATGATGTCGTCTGCAAACGCTGCGCTTTCGATGCAAGGGCCGATAAGCCGAGCCTCATTTTTTGTCAGGATGCCGATGGTCAGGCGGGGTGGGTTGGGCGTGGCTTGCATCATGATCAGCCCTTGGGGGATGTGGGTGGGGCGTCTGTTTTCAAAATACCTTGAGCTGTCCAGGCTTTGCCCGCGCGGCGCACCGACTTCATGTAGCGCTTGTTGTTCGCAGCAATCACGGGGTCTGCGTAGCCGCGTGAGTGCTCGATGTGCAGCAGTGGGGCGGTGTAGCGGTTGTGTCTGCCGATGACGCCTGCGTTGTTCAGGCGCACACCCATTTCCACATCTTCAGCACCGTATTTCATGGATTCGTCAAAACCATTGACCTGCAGCAAGTCGCTGCGCCAGCCACCGCTGTTGCAGCCATTCCAGACTTTCTTGACTGGCGAGATGCGCTCCAGAAAATCCGCTACCGCCAGTGGCAGACTGGCGGTTTTCAGCCAAGACCCTATTCGGCGTATACAGCCGTGTGCCTTCAGCCAGTCAAGCTGAAAAATGGTTTGCGTGGTGATCAACCCGTCGTTGAGCAGTTCATTGACTTGCAAGGGCATGCGGATCAGGCTGCCGCTGACGAATTGACCCGGGTGGCGCAGGTCAAAGTGCCTCTGGATGTAGCCAGGGGAGGCCACACAGTCGCCGTCAATGAAAATCACGTAGTCTGCCTCGGAAGAAGCGATGGCTTTGTTCAGGATTTCATTCTTGGCGAAGCCGTAGTCCGGGTGCCAGATGTGGCGAAATCGGGCTTCGCCCCAATGCTGAAGCCAGCGGTCCACCACGGCTTGGGTCTCAGGCCCGGAGCCGTCGTCTGCTACGCACACCGTAAAAGCCTGGGTGCTTTGCCCGGCCAAGCCCAGCAAGGCAAAGTGCAAGGCCTGGGGGTTGTTGTAGGTGGTGACGATGACTTCGGTGGAGATCATGCCGTTTGATCAGTGGTGGTGCCCCACCACCTCCCCGGCTTTCAGTTTGTAAACCGTGCCGCAATAAGGGCACTTGGCTTTGCCATTTTTGGCCACATCCAAATACACCTTGGGGTGGCTGTTCCAGATCTTCATGTCGGCTTTGGGGCTGGGACAAAACACACCGCCTTGGGGGTTCAGGTCGGTGGCCAGCAGTTCAACAGTCGCGTTGCTCATGGTTCAAACCTTGGTCAGCCAATGGGCGTACTTGGGGTTGCGGCCATTGACGATGTCAAAAAAGGCGGTCTGGATTTTTTCGGTGATCGGGCCGCGGCTGCCTACGTAATCGCCCTTGCCCAACTCAATGCGGTCGAGTTCGCGAATCGGGGTCACTTCGGCAGCCGTGCCGGTGAAGAAAGCTTCGTCGGCAATGTAGACCTCGTCGCGGGTGATGCGCTTTTGCACGATCTCAAGGCCCAAGTCTTTGGCGATGTGGAACACCGTGTTGCGGGTGATACCGTTCAGGGCCCCGGCTGACAAGTCGGGCGTGTAGATCACGCCGTTTTTCACCACAAAGATGTTTTCGCCCGCGCCTTCAGACACAAAACCTGAAGTGTCGAGCAACAAGGCTTCGTCGTAACCTTCGTCGGTCACTTCCATGTTGGCCAAGATCGAGTTGGTGTAGTTGCTCACCGCTTTGGCCTGCGTCATGGTGATGTTGACGTGGTGGCGGGTGTAACTGGAGGTTTTGACGCGGATGCCGCGCTTCAAGCCTTCTTCACCCAAGTACGCACCCCAAGTCCAGGCCGCGACCATCAAATGGATGGTGTTGCCCTTGGGGCTGACGCCCAGTTTTTTGTCGCCAATCCAAGTCAGGGGGCGGATGTAACCCGACTCCAAGTTGTTCTCACGCACCACGGCACGTTGGGCTTCGTTGACCTGGTCTTGTGTGAAGGGAATGGCCATGCGCAAGATTTTGGCGCTGTTGAACAGGCGCTCGGTGTGCTCGGCCATGCGGAAGATGGCGGTGCCTTGCTCTGTTTTGTAGGCGCGCACGCCCTCAAAAGCGCCGCAGCCGTAGTGCAGGGTGTGGCTCAGCACATGGATCTTGGCATCACGCCAATCGACCATCTGGCCGTCCATCCAGATTTTGCCGTCACGGTCTGACATGGAGGGGATGACAACGCTCATGAAAGTGTCCTTAGAAGAAGGGGTGCATTAAACAGTGCAAAACGAGATTTTAAGGGTTTGGCTGCTCGGGGCGCTGCAGCGCCCATTCGGTGAGCTTGCCGCCCACAAAGGTGCAGGTGACGCTTGATTGGCCCGTGTCAGTCCAGCGGTACACCTCGGGTTGGGCGTCTTTGTCGCTTTCTAGCTTGCCCAAGGCGCGGGTCATGGCGACCACATGCATCAAGGTGGCGCCTTTTCTCAGCTTGGCGTTGAGCATCACCGCGCTGGCCACATGGCCAATGGGGCGATCGGCCGCTTTTTTGAGGATCGTGAGCAGGCGCGTGAAGTGCAGCAACACCCACATGACGATGCCGCCTACAGCCAGAGCGATGCCCGGCCAGCCAAAGGCTTGCCAAGCCCCAAAAGTCAAGATGGCGATGGCGGTGAGGGTCAGGATGCGGGTGAAATTCATGGGGGCAGATTGTGCCTTGGCCGGGCGTGGGGCGGGAATCAGCTTTCTTTTTTCAGGGCCAGTGCCAGGTCGTACAAGGTGTTTTTGGACTCGCCCGAAATCTCGGCCGCCAGTTTGACCGCTGTTTTGAGGGGCAATTCGGGCAGCAGCAGCTGCAACACGCGCAAGCCTTCGCCCGTGGCGTCATCCACCGGCGCGTCGTGCAGCACCAGCACAAACTCGCCCCGCAGGCGTTCGGGCTTTTCGGCCAGCCAGGCGCTCAGCTCTTGTGCGGGCAGGGTCTCGATTTGCTCAAACTGCTTGGTCAGCTCGCGCCCCAGCGAGACGCGGCGCTGGCCCAGCACGGCCAAGGCTTGGGCCAGGGCTTCGATGCGGTGCGGCGCCTCCAGCAGCACCACGGCGCGGCTTTCTTGGGCCAGCTTTTGCACGGCCAATTGGCGTTCGGTGGCTTTGCTGGACAAAAACCCGGCAAAGACAAAGCCGCTGTCACCGGTCATGCCTGATGCGCTCAGGGCTGTGGTCACGCTGCTGGCCCCTGGCAAGGGCATGACGCGGTAACCTGCTTGGCGCACGGCGGCGACCAGCCGCGCCCCCGGGTCGCTGATGGCAGGGGTGCCCGCATCGCTCACATAGGCCACGCGTTGGCCTTGCGCCAAGCGCTCGAGCACGCTGTGGGCGGCTTCGGCTTCGTTGTGTTGGTGCACCGCCAGCAGTTGGTTGCCCGGGCGGTCCAGCCCATAGGCGCGGAGTAACTGCTGGGTGTGGCGGGTGTCTTCGCAGGCCACCACGTCCACCTTGGACAGCACATGCAAGGCACGCAGGCTGATGTCGGCCAGGTTGCCAATCGGGGTGGCCACGACATACAGTGTGCTGGACGGGTGGTTTTGTGCACCAGCGGCTTCGTGCGCAGCAGCCAAGGCGTTGGCAAACGAGGCAGACAAGGGAGACGGAGTCAATGCAATTCCTCAAAAAAGACAAAGTGGGTCAGCCCTCGACCAAAGCCCGGGGCGATGCGGGCGAAGACGAGGCGCTGGCCTTTTTGCAAGCACGCGGCTTGCGGCTGTTGCAGCGCAATTATCGGACCCCGGGGCGAGGCGGGGGCGAAATTGACCTGATCATGCAAAGCTCGGACGGCACGGTGGTGTTCGTCGAGGTGCGAAAACGCAGCCGCAGTGATTTTGGGGGCGCGGCCGCCACTGTTGGCCATGTCAAACAACGGCGCATTGTGTTTGCGGCCCGGCATTACCTGCTGAGCTGGCGTCAGTTGCCACCCGCCCGCTTTGATGTGGTGACGCTGGAGGGCCAAGGGCCTCAGTGGCTGCAGGCGGCTTTTGACGCCAGCTATTGATCCGGTATCCCGCAGGGCGGTGGCTTTAGCCCCGACATTGC
>NZ_CALBEX010000501.1 GCF_937889215.1 uncultured Limnohabitans sp. | reverse complement strand
TTTGATTTCTTGTTGCACACCGTGCCCATGGTAGTCCTGGTCATTCGCTTGTGGTGCGACGAGCAGCGCCGTCGCCAGAACAAAGACTGAGCGCCAACGACATGACGCAGCCTGCCCTTGACCCTTGCCGCTGCCCCTTGTGCGGGCAGCCCAATGCCTGTGCCATGGCCACGCCCAACACCGGTGCTGCAGCGCCCGGGCCGTGCTGGTGCATGCGGGTTCAGTTCAGCGCCGATTTGCTGAAGCAAGTGCCCGAAGCGGCACGCAACAAGGCTTGTATTTGCGCGACCTGCGTGGCGGCATCCGAGCAGCCTCCGCAAGGCCAAAGCCAAGGCGAAATGGCATGAGCCTGGCCCAAGGCCCCCACAGTCTGAAGGCGCTGCAAGCGCGTTATGGCGAGCGGCACCGTTGGTTGCTGCTGCTGTCGGTGATGCTCGGCTCCATGGCGGCGGTGATGTCGTCCACCATCATGAATGTCGCCATTCCCGACATGAGCGCGCACTTTACTTTGGGCCAAAGCCGGGTGCAGTGGGTCACCTCGGGCTTCATGGTGGCCATGACGGTGTCCATGCTGACCACGCCCTGGCTGCTCTCGCGCTACGGTTACCGCCGGGTTTACGAGGTGTGCATGTGGCTGCTGCTCGGCGGCGGTGTGGTGGGTGGCTTTGCCAACGATTTCCCGCTGGTCTTGGCCGCCCGCGTGGCCGAGGGCCTGGCCGCAGGCGTGGTGCAGCCCATCCCCGCCATCATCATCTTGCGTGCTTTTGCATCGGAAGAGCAAGGCCGCGCCAGCGGCCTTTTTGGCATGGGCGTGGTGCTTGCCCCCGCCATTGGCCCCAGCATTGGCGGGGTGCTGGTCGATGTGTTTGGCTGGCGTTCGATCTTTTTCATGGTGGTGCCGCTGGCCATGCTGGCGCTGTGGTTGTCGCGCCGCTATGTGCCCACCTCGGCCCCGGGCGGTGTGCAGGCCGATGCCGACAGCCCGGGCCTCGACTGGGTCGGGCTGGCGCTGGCCAGCGCCTCCACCTTGATGCTGCTCAACGGGCTTGTTCAACTGCGCAGCGACGACAACACCGTGGCTGTGACGCTGCTGGCGCTGGCGGGCATGGGCATGGCGGTGTTTGTGGCGTGGCAGCGGCATTTGCTGAAACCCGGCCGACGCCCTCGCCGTGTGGCCTCGGGCCGCCAAGGCCAGCCCTTGCGCCAGGCCCGGCGTGGCCCGCTCATGAACCTGCAGGTGTTTGGCCACCGCCATTTCGCCATGGGGGCGCTGGTGTCCTTCACCTACGGCATTGCGCTGTTTGGCTCCACGTATTTGCTGCCGGTCTACATGCAGATGGGACTGGGGCTGTCACCTTCCTACATTGGCGCGGCCTTGTTGCCTGCGGGCATTTTGCTGGCCGTGACCATCGCGTCGGTGGGCCGCTTGTCACACCGCATGCCACCCGCCCACTGGGTGAGCTGGGGCTTGGCCTTGCTGGCGCTGTCGTTCGCGCTCATGCCGCTGGTCCACCCGGCGGCGGGCTTGGCGCTGCTGTGGATCTTGGTGATCCTCGGGCGCATTGGTCTGGGCTTTATTTTGCCTTCGCTCAACTTGGGCGCTTTGCGGGGCTTGCCCAAAGACCTGATCCCGCAGGCGTCGAGCGTGATCGGCTTTGTGCGCATGCTGGGCGGCGCAGCAGGCGTGAGCATTTGCGCCATCGTGCTCGAGTGGCGTTTGGCGGTATACGCCTTGGCTTCAAGCAGCCAAGGCAGCGCCGATTTGCGGGCCTTCAACGAGACCTTTGTGTTTCTGGCCAACGTGACCGCGCTGGCTTTGCTGGCCGCTCGGAAAATGACCGGCTCCAACGTGGCCAATGCCAAGGACTGAACCATGTGCCAACTGCTCGGCATGAACTGCAACACCCCCACCGATGTGACTTTCAGTTTCAGCGGCTTTGCCCAGCGCGGCGGCATCACCGACCACCACGGCGACGGCTGGGGCATCGCCTTTTTTGAAGGGCAGGGGGTGCGCCATTTTGTAGACCACCAAAGCGCCAGCACCTCGCCCATTGCCGACCTGATCCGCCGCTACCCGATCAAAAGCCAGAACGTCATTGCGCACATTCGCAAGGCCACGCAGGGCGAAGTGAGCCTGGAAAACTGCCACCCCTTTGTGCGCGAACTGTGGGGCCGCTACTGGGTGTTTGCGCACAACGGCAACTTGGTGGACTACGCACCGCGCCTGCACGGCAGCTTCAAGCCCGTGGGTCAGACCGACAGCGAGCGCGCGTTTTGCTGGCTCATGCAAGAGCTGGCCAAGTCGCACGCCAGCGTACCCAGTGTGCAAGAGCTGTCACTGACGCTGCGCGAGTTGGTGCCGCAGATCGCCCGCTTTGGCACCTTCAACTTCTTGCTGTCCAACGGTCAGGCCTTGTGGGCGCACGCCAGTACCAACCTGCATTACGTGTTGCGCAAGCACCCCTTCAACCGAGCGACCTTGAGCGATGAAGACCTGAGCGTGAACTTTGCCGAGCACACCCGCAAGAGCGACCGGGTGGCGGTGGTGGTGACTGCGCCCTTGACCAGCGACGAGGTTTGGGTGGCCTTTGAGCCGGGGCGCTTGTACACCTTTGAGGGCGGTGATTTGAACCCGTGAGTTGGTAGGGTTAGGTCGGTACCTTCAGGTCCGACATCCGGCGTCATGGTCCTGCGGTTTGTGAAAATATTGCTTCTCAAAAAACCGCATGTCGGACCGTAAAGGCCCGACGGGATGGTGTGTGCTGGTCGTTCAAGCGTTTGGCAGCGCCGCTTCCACCGCATCCATGAACAGTGCGGCCACGTCACAGCCCATTTGGTCGGTGATTTCCTGAAAGCAGGTCGGGCTGGTCACGTTGATCTCGGTGAGGCTGTCGCCAATGATGTCGAGACCCACCAGCGTCAGGCCGCGTGACACAAGAATCGGGCCCAGTGCTTCGGCGATTTCGCGGTCGCGTGTCGATATGGGTTGGGCCACACCCTTGCCGCCTGCGGCCAGGTTGCCGCGCACTTCGCCACCTTGTGGAATGCGGGCCAGGCAAAAAGGCACCGGTTTGCCGCCAATCAGCAGCACGCGCTTGTCACCATGCGCGATGCCGGGCAAGAACTGTTGCACCATCACGGTTTGTGCGCCGCCCTGGTTCAGGGTTTCGATGATCACGCCCAAATTCAGGCCGTCTGCGCCGACCTTGAAAATGCCGGTGCCGCCCATGCCGTCCAGCGGCTTGAGAATGATGTCGCCATGCTGCGCATGGAAGGCGCGGATATCGGCTTCGCTCTTGGTCACCAGCGTGGGCGCAATGAATTGGGGGAACTCCATGATGGCGAGTTTTTCGGGGTGGTTGCGCAAAGCGGCCGGGCTGTTGAAGACCTTGGCACCTTCGCGTTCGGCTTGCCCCAACAGGTGGGTGGCGTAAAAATATTCGCTGTCAAAGGGCGGGTCTTTGCGCATGACCACCGCGTCAAAGTCTTTCAGCGCAGCGCGGTGTGTGCGGGTTTCGGTAAACCATGTTGCGGCATCACCTGTCAGTCGAATTTCGCGCACTTGGGCCGTCACCGACTCGCCTTGTTGCCAACGCACATCGGTCATCTCGCAGGCCGTGACTTGGTGGCCGCGTTTTTGCGCTTCGCGCATCATGGAAAAAGTGGTGTCCTTGTGAATTTTGAAGGACTCGAGGGGATCGGCAACAAAGAGGATGTTCATGAGGTTATTTTAGGGGGCGTGCTTTATGGCCCTTGGGGACGGGGTGAATCGTGTCGGCGGGGTGAACGGTGCTTGCGATTAGGGTGGCGTTGTCCGCGGGTTCAGTGGGTGCGCTTGCCCACCACTTGCAGGCTCTCTGCCTGGCAGCGCACCGAAAGCACTTGGGCTGCGCCCAAGTATTCTCCGTCGGTGGCCAGCGGCACCCCACGGGGGCAGGCGATCTCCAGGGTTTGGTAAGCGCGGGTTTGCACGCGAGGGTGGCTCAAATGCCAGCCCAGCACCAGGCGCGGCAGCATCAGGCAAGCGCCTGCGCGGCTGAACACGCCCGCGACCAGGGCATGGAGTTGGCCATCGTCGAGCCGGGCGTGCGGTACAGCGGGCAGGCCCGAGCCAAAGGTGGGCGTGTTCAAACTCGATGCAAACAAGGCCGGCCCTTGGTTCAGCACGACACCGTCGGCCGTGACCGACAGAGGCCATGTTTGCAATTGAACCAGTTCTTGGAGTGTCGCCCACAGGTAGCGCGGCAAGCCTCTGAGCCAAGGGGGACCATTCATTGCGCGCAGCGCGATGGCCGAATCAAATCCCGTGGTCAGGCTTGACAAAAAAGACGTCTGATGCGAGTTGCCTTGCAGGTCGGTCCAGCGGGCCAAGCCCGTGTCCACGGCATGGGCGGGGGCGTACAAGGCGTGCGCCAAGGCTTGTGGCCATGCCATGCCCATCAGACCCAAGGCGCGGGCGCAGTCGTTGCCGCTGCCCATGGGCACCAAGCCCAGCGTCAAGCGCCGACCCAAGATGGTAGGCAGCCAGCGGTTCAGGGTGCCATCACCGCCCACAGCCACCACCCGGCTGCCTTCAGGCAGGCGGTCCAACAGCTGCAGGCTGTCGCTCAGCTGCGCGGGTGCCGCCAGTTGGCTGTCGGGGGCATGGACGTTCAGCCAGTTTTGCATGGCCGCCATGTGGCCCGCCGCTCGACCACCTTGCGCATGCGGGTTCAGCAAAATCAGCGCCATGCCAGTGCCCGCCTTCTACTGAAAAGCCACTTCGGCAAAGCTGCGCAACTTGCGGCTGTGCAGTTGGGCCGGGCCGGCGGCGCGCAGCAACTCCAAGGCCCGGATGCCAATTTGCAAATGCTGGTTCACCCGTTCACGGTAAAAGTGGTTGGCCATGCCGGGCAGCTTTATTTCGCCGTGCAGCGGTTTGTCGCTCACACACAGCAGCGTGCCGTAGGGCACGCGAAATCTGAAACCGTTGGCGGCAATGGTGGCGCTTTCCATGTCGAGTGCCACGGCGCGGCTTTGGCTAAAGCGCCGCTGCGGCGAGTTGTCGGGCAACAGTTCCCAGTTGCGGTTGTCGGTGCTGGCCACGGTGCCGGTGCGCATGAGGCGCTTGAGGTCTGAGCCTTGGCAGTTGGTGACCTCGGACACCGCACGCTCGAGCGCCAGCTGAATTTCGGCCAATGCCGGAATGGGCACCCAAAGCGGCAGCTCTTCGTCGAGCACATGGTCCTCGCGCACATAGGCGTGGGCCAGCACATAGTCGCCCAGTTGCTGCGTGGTGCGCAGGCCCGCGCAGTGGCCCAGCATCAGCCAGGCGTGCGGGCGCAGCACGGCGATGTGGTCGGTGATGGTTTTGGCATTGGCCGGGCCTACGCCAATGTTGACCATGCTGATGCCGCTGTGGCCTTTGCGCACCAGGTGGTAGCCGGGCATTTGCGGCAGGCGTGGTGGTGTTTGGCCCAGTGCGTCCACTTCTTCGGCTGGCAGGCCCACACGGCGCGTGACCATGTTGCCGGGCTCGACAAAGGCGATGTATTCGCTGTTTGGGTTTTGCATTTCAGTGTGGCCGAGCGCAATGAATTCGTCGATGTAAAACTGGTAGTTGGTGAACAGCACGTAGTTTTGAAACCAGCGCGGCGAGGTGCCGGTGTAGTGGCGCAGGCGTTGCAGCGAATAGTCGATGCGGGGCGCTGTGAACAGCGACAGCGGACGACCATCGGTGGGCGTGGGCGCATGTGTGCCATTGGCAATGCCGTCGTCCATGGCGTTCAGGTCCGGCAGGTCAAATACTTCTCGCATCAGTGCCTGGCGGTCCGGGCTCAGGCTGCCTTCCATGTGTTCATCGTCGGCGAAAGAAAAGTGGATGGGTATTTGCTGGCTGCTGGTGCCGACCTGGAGACTCACGCCGTGGTTTTGCAGCAGCAGCATCAGTTGCTGTCGGATGTAATAGGCGAACAGGTCGGGCCGGGTCAAGGTGGTTTCAAAGCGCCCCGCTTCGGCCACGAAACCATAACTTAACCGGTTGTTCAGCCCCTCGGGCTGGCGTTTGGCGGTGTTGACCTGCACGCGCACAAAGGGGTAAAACGCCCGCACTCGGGTGTCCGCCATGTCCGCGCCCGCTACAAACTCGCGCATGGCCTGGCGCAGGTGGTTCACGCTGTGCTGGTAGATGTGCTGAATCTGCGCCAAGGCGCTGTCGGCGTCGTGGTGTTCGGAAGGTGCAATGAACGGCGGCAGGTGCTGCATGGGGTGTCCTCGGTGTGATCTTGGAGTTTAGTTGCACATGGTCAGAGGGCAGGCCGGGTGCCTTGCTGCCGCTGTTTCAAAATGTTGCTTTGCGAAATGCCAAAACGTTGGGCCGTGAAGGCCCGACTTGCGAGGTATTTGCGGGATGATCAAAAGCGGCTGAGCTTGTTGCCTTGGTGACCCTCGAAACACAGTGAGAAGGGCATGCTGGCGCACAGCCATCGTCAGCGAATGCTGGCCAATCACTTTCAGGAGCCTGTTCATGCGCCAAGCCCGCAAAGTCATCATCACCTGCGCCCCCACGGGGGCCATCCACACGCCTAGCATGTCGCCGCATTTGCCGGTGACGGCCGACGAGATCGCCGACGCGGCGATTGCCGCGGCCGAGGCGGGCGCGGCCATCTTGCACCTGCACGCCCGTGATCCTGCAGACGGCCGTCCCACGCAAGACCCGGCGTTTTTTGTGCCGTTTTTGCAAAAGATCAAAGCCAGCACCAACGCCGTCATCAACCTGACCACCGGCGGTAGCCCGCACATGACGGTGCACGAGCGCATGCAGCCGGCCCTGACCTTCAAGCCCGAGGTGGCGTCGCTCAACATGGGCTCGATGAATTTCGGCTTGTTCCCCATACTCGATCGGTTCCAAAATTTTGAGCACGAGTGGGAGCGTGAGCACCTTGAAAAAAGCCGCGATCTGGTGTTCAAAAATACCTACAAGGACATCGAAACCATCTTGCGCCTGGGCACCGAAAACGGCACCCGCTTTGAGTTCGAGTGTTACGACATCAGCCACCTGTACAACCTGGCGCACTTCCGTGATCGGGGGCTGGTCACGGGGCCGTTGTTCGTGCAGTCGGTGTTCGGCATTTTGGGCGGCATCGGTCCGCACCCAGAAGACCTGATGCACATGCGCCGCACGGCCGACCGCTTGTTTGGCAACGATTACCAGTGGTCGATTTTGGGGGCAGGCAAGGGCCAGATCGCTCTGGCCAGCATCGGCGCGGCCATGGGCTCGAACGTGCGGGTGGGCCTGGAAGACTCGCTGTGGATCGGCCCTGGAAAATTGGCCGAGTCCAGCGCTCAGCAGGTGCAGCGCATCCGAACAGTGCTCGAAGCTCTGAACCTGGAGATCGCCACCCCCGATGAAGCGCGCAGCATGCTGGCGCTCAAGGGCGGGGATCGGGTGAACTTTTAAGGATCACATGTTGCGCCGGTACTGACCACCCACCTCAAACAACGCATTGGTGATCTGACCGAGCGAGCACACCCGCACCGCGTCCATCAGCACTTCAAACACGTTGCCGTTGTCGATCACCGCTTGCTGCAAACGCTTGAGCATGGCCGGTGATTCGGCAGCGTGCAGCGCGTGGAAGTCGTTCAGGCGCTGGAGTTGCGACTGCTTTTCTTCCTCGGTCGAGCGGGCCAGCTCTAGGGTTTCCATGACCTCGTCGCCCTTGGGATTGCGGAAGGTGTTGACGCCGATGATGGGCAGCTCGCCGGTGTGCTTGAGCATCTCGTAGTGCATGGACTCGTCCTGGATCTTGCCGCGCTGGTAGCCGGTTTCCATCGCGCCCAAAACACCGCCGCGTTCGGCGATTTTTTCGAACTCGGCCAGCACGGCCTCTTCCAGCAACTCGGTCAGCTCTTCGATGATGAAGGCGCCTTGGCTCGGGTTCTCGTTTTTTGCCAAGCCCCATTCGCGGTTGATGATCATCTGGATCGCCATGGCGCGGCGCACCGAGTCTTCGGTGGGCGTGGTGATGGCTTCGTCAAACGCGTTGGTGTGCAGGCTGTTGCAGTTGTCGTAGATCGCAATCAGCGCTTGCAGCGTGGTGCGGATGTCGTTGAACTGGATCTCTTGCGCGTGCAATGAGCGGCCCGAAGTCTGGATGTGGTACTTGAGCTTCTGGCTGCGCTCGTTGGCGCCGTACTTCTCTTTCATGGCCACCGCCCAGATGCGGCGTGCCACACGGCCCATGACGGTGTACTCGGGGTCCATGCCGTTGCTGAAGAAGAACGACAGGTTGGGTGCGAAGTCGTCGATGTGCATGCCACGCGCCAAGTACGCTTCCACAAAGGTGAAGCCATTCGACAGCGTGAAGGCCAGCTGGCTGATTGGGTTGGCCCCGGCTTCAGCGATGTGGTAACCGCTGATGGACACCGAGTAAAAGTTGCGCACGTCGTGGTGCACAAAATACTGCGCCACATCCCCCATGACTTTGAGCGAAAACTCGGTGCTGAAAATGCAGGTGTTTTGGCCTTGGTCTTCTTTCAGGATGTCGGCCTGCACCGTGCCGCGCACGTTGGCCAGCACCCAAGCCTTGATCTTGGCGGCCTCGGCCTCAGTGGGTTCGCGGCTGTTATCGGTTTTGAACTTGTCGAGATTTTGATCGATCGCCGTGTTCATGAACATGGCCAAAATCGAGGGCGCAGGGCCGTTGATGGTCATCGACACGCTGGTGGTCGGGTTGCACAGGTCAAAGCCCGAGTACAGCACCTTCATGTCGTCCAGCGTGGCCACGTTCACGCCCGAGTTGCCGATCTTGCCGTAGATGTCGGGGCGCAGGTCAGGGTCGTTGCCGTACAGCGTGACCGAGTCGAAGGCAGTGGACAGGCGCTTGGCGGGCAGGCCTTCGCTGACCAGTTTGAAGCGGCGGTTGGTGCGGAAGGGGTCGCCTTCGCCCGCAAACATGCGGGTGGGGTCTTCGCCCTCGCGCTTGAAGGCAAAGGTGCCTGCGGTGTAGGGGTAGCTGCCGGGCACGTTGTCCAGCATCAACCACTTGAGCACTTCGCCATCGTCTTCGTATTGCGGCAGCGCCACCTTGCGAATCGTTGTGCCTGACAAGGACTTGGTGGTCAGCGCGGTGCGAATCTCTTTGTCGCGGATTTTCACCACGTACTCGTCGCCCGCGTAGGCTTTTTGCAGGTCGGGCCATTGGGCCAGCAGTTTGCGGGCAGTGGGGTCTTGGATTTGTTCGCGCTGCACGGCCAAGTCAATCGCGGCCTCAGCGGCTTTTGGGCGGCCTGATTTGCCCACTTCGAGCATGCGGGCGGCGGCGCGCAGTTGTTGGATTTCGCGGGCCAAGCGGGATTGGTCGACAGCGCGTTTTTTGTAACCGCGCACGGTGTCGCTGATCTCGGCCAGGTAGCGTGTGCGGGCGCCGGGCACCACGGGGTTTTGGTGCGTGCTGTAACGCACGCTGACCACGGGCAGGCGGCCCTCCGTGGTTTTCATGCCCAGCTCGGCCAGGCGCAGCTTGAGCGCTTGGTAGAGCGCGGTCACGCCGTCGTCGTTGAATCGCGCTGCCATGGTGCCAAACACCGGCATCTGCTCGGTGGGAACGGTCCAGGCTTCTTTGTTGCGCTGCACCTGCTTGGCCACGTCGCGCAAGGCGTCAGACGATCCCTTGCGGTCAAACTTGTTGATGGCCACGAACTCGGCAAAGTCGAGCATGTCGATTTTTTCGAGCTGGCTGGCCGCACCGAACTCGGGCGTCATCACGTACATGGGCACGTCCACATGCGGCACGATGGCCGCATCGCCCTGGCCAATGCCCGAAGTCTCGACCACGATCAAGTCAAAGCCTGCCACCTTGCAGGCTGCGACCACGTCGGGCAGGGCGGCTGAAATTTCACTGCCAAAGTCACGCGTGGCCAGCGAGCGCATGAACACGCGTGGGCCTTGTGACCAGGGTGAAATTGCATTCATGCGGATGCGGTCACCCAGCAGAGCGCCACCGCTCTTGCGGCGCGAAGGGTCGATGGAAATCACGGCCACACGCAGCGCATCGCCCTGGTCCAGGCGCAGGCGGCGGATCAATTCATCCGTCAGAGAAGACTTGCCCGCACCGCCAGTGCCGGTGATGCCCAACACGGGCACTTTCTTTGGCGCGGCTTGTTCGCGCACAGCCGCGACCACGCTGGCATCGGCCTTGCCGTTTTCCAAAGCGGTGATCAGCTGCGCCAGGGCGCGCCAGTTCATCTCGCCGTGGCCTTGGATGGCGTCCACAGATTTAGGGGCCAGGGGGCTCACGTCTTGGTCGCAGCGCATGACCATCTCACCAATCATGCCGGCCAAGCCCATCTTTTGGCCGTCTTCGGGGCTGAAGATGCGCACGCCTTGATCGGCCAAGGCTCGGATCTCAGAGGGCACGATCATGCCGCCGCCGCCGCCAAACACTTGGATGTGCTCACCGCCACGGGCTTTGAGCAAATCGACCATGTAGCTGAAGTATTCGTTGTGCCCACCCTGGTACGAGCTGATCGCGATGCCTTGCGCGTCTTCTTGCAGCGCGGCGGTCACCACCTCGTCCACCGAGCGGTTGTGCCCCAGGTGGATCACTTCTGCCCCCATGCTCTGCAAGATACGGCGCATGATGTTGATGGCCGCGTCGTGGCCGTCAAACAGACTGGCGGCGGTGACAAAGCGCACCTTGTTCGTGGGGCGGTATTCGGCCAGGGCTTTGAATTCAGCGGACAAGTCGGTCATGGGGCGTCTCCGTTAGCGGGCGATCTGGATGGCGTTGACGTTGACGTAAACGTCAACCAAAACCCGCATCTTAGCCGCTGCAGCCTGTCCTGTCACTGACACTTTGGTGCGCGGTCTTCAGGCCGGGTCAAAGCTATCATTTGGGCTTGCTTCTGTTGAGCAGACCCTGTTAAACCTTTTGGATGAACACCCCATGACTGCACCAGCACCCACAGCACTTGCTGCCATTCAACCCGCCGCCACTTACGCTGGCGACATTTCGCCAGAGCAGGCCTGGGCCTGGGTGCAGTCGGGCGAGGCCGAACTGGTGGACGTGCGCACCGACGCCGAACGCGCCTGGGTGGGTTTTGTGCCCGGCGCGCACGCCTTGGCCTGGAAACAGTGGCCCGGCATGGCCATGAACCCCGACTTTGACGCGGGCGTGCAAGCGGTGGGTGCGGGCGGCAAAAAACTGGTGCTGCTGTGTCGCAGCGGTGTGCGCTCGATCGCCGCCGCCCAACGTGCCACCGAATTGGGCCTGCAGGCCTACAACATCCTCGAAGGCTTTGAGGGCGACCCGGATGCGCAAGCGCACCGAGGCGTGTCGGGCGGTTGGCGCTTGCGTGGCTTGCCTTGGCAGCAAAATTGAGGTGAGTTTGACTGGGCTGACGGTGTCACCCCGGGCGTGAAGCCGAGGCCCACCTTCAAACGCCAGGCGGGCGGCGGTTGATCATCACTTGGGTGGCCATTTCGTAGGCGTGGGCCAGTTTCAGCAGTGCCAGGTCCCCTTGGGGTTTGCCAATGAGGGCCAGGCCCATGGGCAGGCCGTTTGCGCCAAAGCCTGCAGGCACGCTGATGGATGGCAAGCCCGCAAAGGTGGCGTAAATCACCACCTCCATCCAGCGGTGGTAGGTGTCCATGCTTTGGCCCGCAATGCTTTGTGGCCAGCGCAGCGACACATCAAAGGGCCAGACTTGGGCCGTCGGAATGGCTAACTGTCGAATTTTTCAAACAGCTGCAGCATGCTCATGTAAAAACGCGTGCGGCTGGCGCTGGCGGCCATGAGTTGGGCCCCTGTCAGGTTGAGTGACAGGTCGTGCTCCCACAGCGCCTCGGCTTTGATGTGCGCCCGGTTGACCGGGTTGATGAGGAATGGTGCGATGCGCGGCCCCACCAAAGCCTGCCGCCACACAAGCCAAGCTTGCCAAATTTGCTCAGGTGGCATGCCTAGACGCGCTTCATCAACGGTGCAGCCCATGCCCGAAAAGCTGTTCAGTGCCGATTCGCACACATCCAGAACGCCTTCTTCCATGGGCAGGTAGCCTTGCAGGTTGCCCAGCCAGCCGACGCGCTGGCCCTTCGGGTCCATGTCCAACGTGCCAGCAAACACAGCCGAGTCACCGGTCAGGCTCAAGGGGCTGGACGGATGGGCTCCAGCTTGTGTCGACAGCAGCATGGCCACATCGCGCACATGGCGGCCCATGGGGCCTTCAGTGCCCAGTTGGGCAATGAACACGTCTTGCGCGGGCGACATGGGCACCCGGCCCTGCGACGGGCGCATGCCAAACACATGGTTCCAGCCCGCAGGGTTGCGCAAACTGCCCATGAAGTCCGAACCATCGGCCACGGGCAGCAGGCGCTGGGCCAGTGCCACGGCCGCACCGCCGCTGCTGCCACCCGCCGATTTGCTCGGGTCCCAGGCGTTGCGGGTCGGGCCAAACACTTCGTTGAAGGTGTGTGAGCCCAGGCCAAATTCGGGCGTGTTGGTCTTACCGATCACGATGGCGCCTGCGGCTTTCATGCGCTGGGCCATGAGGCCATCTTCAGAGGCCACAAAGTCTTTCATGAGCGGGCTGCCCAAACTGGTGCGCAGGCCTTGTGCATTGGCCAAATCCTTGATGGCTTGAGGCATGCCGTGCATCCAGCCCATGGACTCGCCTTTCGCCAATTGGGCATCGCGTTCACGCGCCTGTGCCATCAAAAGTTCGGGTTCTTGCAGGCTGACGATGGCGTTGGATTGCGGATTCAGGCGCGCAATGCGCTGGAGGGTGGATTGCATGACTTCCTCGCAAGACACCTGTTTGAGGTGAATGGCGCGGGACAAATCCAGTGCAGAGGAATCAGGGTTGACCATATGGCGAGACGCTTGAGTGGACTTGTATTATGAATTTGTCCACAACACCGTCAAGGCTGCACCCCCATGAACAACCCCTCACACGACCTGACCCAGACACCCGCCCACGCGCTGTTGGCGCTGTACCGCAGCGGCCAGGCCTCGCCGGTGGAGGTGACCCAGGCGGTGCTTGAGCGCATCGAGCGCGTCAACCCCCAAATCAACGCCTTTTGTCTGGTGGACGCGCCAAGCGCGTTGGCCAGTGCCCGCGCCAGTGAAGCGCGCTGGCAAGCGCACCGCCAGCAAGGCACGCCTGT